>CAYUWT010000053.1:0-6702 GCA_964448625.1 uncultured archaeon | reverse complement strand
TGCAGCTCTGCATATTTCTTGTTTTTCGTGCTCAGAAATTCTCGAAAGCTGAATGGATAGAGATTGAAGAATATCACCCTTCCAACAAGGTATGATCCGAGGTCAGTAAGATCAAATGACGAGGAGCCTGTTATGAATATCTTTGTCTCGTCAAAAGAATCAAATACAAGCTTGAGTTTCTTTCCTGCGTCTCTTACATACTGCACCTCATCAAGCAGGAAAAAGTTTTTGCCACTCTTGGTTATGCTAAACTCCATGAATTCCTTTGGGTTTTCCTCAAATTTCAGCCTGGTCAGGTCGTCTTCAAAGCTTATATAATGGATTCTGTTCTCATCTATTCCTCTGGCTTGCAGCATGCCCCTAATCCTCATGAGAAGGGTAGTTTTCCCGCATTGCCTCGGGCCCCGTATAGCTATTATTTCCCTGCTTTCGAGCCATTTCTCCACCTCATTCTCCACCTCCCTTTTGACGTAGAGCATATGAAATGTTGCTTTCCGTTTTTATAAACTTTTATTTTTTATTAAAAATAACTTAGTTATTTTGGAATAAATATTAAATATTCTATGACTGCCTTCAGCTAGCCCTTTATTGTACAAAATCTCCCTGCATGAACGTCTTTTCTTCTGTCCACCCGAAAGGCCCGGATTCAAACTCTCCTTTTTCCGTCTTTATCTTCAGCCTCAGCTCAACCTGCTTCCCGGCTCCTTCCAGCACGTTAAGCCCGGCTTCCTGAGTCTCAACATAGGACGGCACCAGCCTTTCCCTGGCAAGTTTCCTGTCCGGCTTCTCACATTCTACGGGTTTTACATTGTAAAGCGCGACCGACCTGTGCAGGTCTCCCCAGTTGATCTGCCGGCATTCAATCCTGCTCCCTGCAACGGTTATCTCCACTCCTGTGTAAGGGTTCGAGCTTTCGGAGCCTGAGAAGCTCCCAACCAGGAATTCGCTTTCCAGGGTTTTTCCGATTTCGGTGCAGAACGGCTGCCTGAAGACAAGGCCATAGGTGCTGTCTATCTCGCTGCCTTGGACGCACATTTTGCCTTGTGCAAATGACACAATGTACTGGCTGTCAATCTTGGGGGATGCAAAGGACTTGCGCTGCTCAATGCTAGACTTCAGGTTTTCTAACCAGTCAGGAACCGCGCCAATATCCAGCCGGGCTTTGAGAGTGTGACTGCCCTGAGGCAGATCAATCTTCACAGAACCGCCGCAGCGCTTCTCGCCTTCAGCTCTCTGGCTGATGGCGCATTTGCCTCCCAGCACCTTGGCATCGCTCTCAAAGAAATTGACATCAATTTCAGCG
Organism: uncultured archaeon; assembly: GCA_964448625.1. GTDB lineage: Archaea > Aenigmatarchaeota > Aenigmatarchaeia > QMZP01 > QMZP01 > CAYUWT01. The sequence goes on along the minus strand of CAYUWT010000053.1, from coordinate 5,399 downwards.
CCAAGGGGCAGCGCGTCAATTTGCCCAGACTTCCTGACCCTGAAATCGAGGGCAGTGCCAGACGCAGCAGAAGCCGGGGAAAATTCCAGCAAAGGCTGGGATGGGCTAGCGGCAACCACAAAAACAAAGAAAGCGATGACCGCGCTGATAGCAACAACAGCTATTACGAAAGCAAGCGCAGTGGCCGCAACCGGCGCAAAAACTGAGACAACAGCTGCTCCAAGCGTTTCCAGGGTAAGGCCAGCAGCCCACAAAGCTGATATCGCAGCCAGCACCGGTAAAGCAAACCTGTTCACATATAAGCCAAACATCCACACGAATGCGCCAGCGATAACGGCAAAATCCACAACAGCCGCAAATAGCGTGCCTTCCGGCTTGAGCAGCTCCCATAGTGTCAGGCCTCCGATAAAGACAAAACCTCCCTTCAGCTCGCTGGAGAATATCCTGCTGAATTCCCCGAATTTTGTTTCTATAAATAGCTTCCTTGCCTGTTCATCATACAGGGGTTCCAGAGCCTGCCTTTCCGCTATTGTAGCCTGCTCCGATTCGCCTATTGTTTCAGCGAGTTTCTTCGTAGGCGAGGCTTCGATTATGGCCTCTGCCTTCTTGGCCGCGCCGTTGAGATCCTGAGCTTTGGACTCTATCTGCATGAAATCCACATTTAAGCCAGCTTTTTTTATGGAATCCAGTTGCAAAAGCAATTCGCCTTGTATCTTCATTTGCTCTCTGGCAGCCCATTCATTCAGTTTAGCATCAATCTGCGCAGATTCTGCCTTATTTTTCTCCAATTCCTGAATTATTTCTTTTACTTCCGGATTTTCCAAAATCATCGGATTGATATCAGCAGCATACACCCTTACCCCTCTTTCGGCTTCCAGAAATCTGCCTGTAGCCAAAATGTCTTTGCCCAAAATATCGCTTAATCTTCCCAAAATTGCAGCATATGACCGAATGTTTTCACTGTAAGCGCCGAGTATTTCTCTCACAGAATTTCTAAAGCTTATGTCAAGGATTTTGTAATCCCGTGTTTCTGCAATATCATTCTTTAGTGTTTTGCCGCTGTCTATCATTTGAACCCGAACTTTCATAGCTTCAGCGTGATCTTGCCAGAACCATTCAGCTATTCCAAGACCCCGGTCATCAGTAGTCGTTCCTGTAGTAAGCCGTCTAAAAAGATCATCCCTGTGATTATAGAATTTTTTTATGGTTCCATCTAAAGTGGAGCGTTGCTCTTTTAAGGAGTCTATTATCTCCTGCACAAGGCTCGCTCTTTTCAAAGCCCTTTCTGTTTCCCAGAATCTTTCCAGAGCAGCCTTGTCAATATAATTAGCTTCCCAATAATATTGCTTCAGCAACTCCTGAGATTTGTGCAACCCCTTATTTTCTTCTATTACATGGACAATATTGTCGGCTAAATTGCTATTAAACACCTCATAGCCATTTTCTTTCAATATTTTTACAACATCTTCCTTACCATCATAATTTCTGACTCCAATAGCTATGACATCTTTCAAGGAAAGAGGCTGTTTAGAGATGCCTTCTACTATACTTGGATTGAATTTTTTAAGTGCTTGGGAATCAAAGGAAAGCACATTTCCTTCAGAAGCCCTATAAAAGCCTTCCAATTCCCCTCTGAATCGTGTATTCTCATAATAAAGCTCTGCTTCCTGTAGGAGTCTCAACTTTGATTCGCTATCTTTGGCAACAAGCCTGTGTTCTGTGGTTATTGGAGTCTCCTTAGAAAGATCGGACACTTCGTAAACCTTCACAGGCTCAAACTCAACATTCAAGGACTTTAAACCAATTTCAGCTCTTTTCTTGTTGTCTGTCAGTAGGTTGGTGTAATCATAATCAGAGCCTTCAGGTGTATGGAGATTTGTGATAGATGTCAGATCCAACTGTTCTAAGATTTCCGGCCTGAAAAATAAGACAACATTTTTTGTTCCAAACACGCTTGTCAATCCTCTCCTATCAAACTCCACATCCCCGTAGCTCAAAAACAATCCAGTCGGCCTCTTAGCCGGGTCGAGCTTACCATCTTTAAGAATCTCAGCCAACCGGTCCATCTTCATGACGTGGGCCCAAGGGTAGCGGAGGAAGGGGGCATTTGATTTTCTGAGGTTTATTGCTGTTATAAGCTTCTCATTGGAGCTTATTTTTTCTTTCGCCTCTCTCAAAGCTTTTAAGGCTTCCGGATTTGTTGCCTTGCTTTCATCCAGATTTAAGGTTTGCTGAAAATAATCCAGATATTTCTGTTCCCATTGCTTTAGAGCGAGATCGTCGATTACGTATGGCTCAAAACTGTTAGCCGATTTTGCTATAGCTTCCCACCAACCGACATCATTGGCAAAAGGCTCAAGGCTTTTGCTTGAAATTATCTCATTTGTTCTTACCGGGTCTACAACAAAAGTTGTTTGGACTACTTTGTCCTCTGTGAGTGAATGTTCTGATCCTGCTTGCCTATAGGCATCCATCACACTCAAAACCTTCTCGTCAATTTTTCTCAGCACTACAGGTTCCATGTTTATGGCCTCGGACCACGTTCTTTGTCCAGAGGTGCGATGAGCAGAAGTTTTAGTTGTATCTTCCCATCTTCCGTCAGTGTCAATAATCCTTATCAGTCTTTCGCCATAGCTCAAAGGCAGACCTTTTGTTTCTTCATTCCATTTCCCGGGCGCGGTAAAACTGATTGGCCGCAAGACTATTTCATTCTTCGCTAATAGTTCTTTCACCGCCGGCGTTTCTTGGAAGGCGCGGTAAAATACCCATGGCTTTTTCTCCTCAACATCAAAATCAGGAAAATCCATACCGGCTTTTTTCGCCAACTCTTTCAATCTTTCTCCGGAAGTGAAAACAAATACCTCTCTTTCTACCCCTGTTTTTTGCGCAACTTTCCTTGTTAATTCCGTCAACTCTTCATCAGTAAATATGTCTTTCTTGGCTTTCAATTCTTTGCTCAGCTCATCGAAAAACTTTTCATATCTCTGTGTGTCAACGGCGCCTATTTCAGCCACTTTTTGCGGCGTTTCGACCTCTGTTTTTTGCACATCCGCATAATTCACCGCCTTAATCATCTCGTCAATCAGCTCTGCCTGCTTCTCATCTATCTTGAGCTCGTTGTTGATGGTGGCCTGCGTTACGGCCAGCATCGCCATCAGCATGGCTGAACCGAGCTGCTTGCAATCCTGGTTCCATCTGCTGTTGCCCAATGCAACCTGATTTCGCAGGCGCTCCAGAACCAGCTCGCCGCCTTTGCCGTGCAGTATGAAGCTGCCGGAGCCGGTTATTTCAAGGTGAGTGCCGTCGTCCTTCCTGACTTTCTTGATGTTCCCCAGTTCAGGCACCTGCAGGCTTTCGGCAAAGTCGATTGAAACTTCTCCCACTTTCAGGTCTATGGCATCCTTGTAGCCTTCCTCCCGGTTGGCGAACAGAAAGTAGCGGTAATCGTTCCCGACCTGCAGGGGCAAGCTGCAGTAAGCTACCTTGGCTTCTATATCCGCTGTGGCTTCCATTATCTGAGCCAAAACATCTGCTGCGCTGAACGGAGAGACTGCTAAAAGAAGCGATGCTATTATGGCAAAGGCTCTAATAATGGCTATTTTTTCTCGCATGAAAACACCTTTAAGTTTACAATCCCTTCCTCATCCTTTTCTGTTTCAACACTGCATCCCTTTCCGCACAAACACCCGCCATCGTAGCTTATGGGGCTTTGCGAGGTGATGGTTTTCTTGGAAACGATGTCTCCCAGGCAATCCTTGGTGGAGTTGATTTCGGCTATCTCCACCAGATAGTTCTCCCCGTCATGTGTGGGGCGGAGCCAGTAGCAATGGCCCCCTTCTCCGAGGGAAAGCCTGTAGCTGCCTTCCTTTTCTATGGCCTGCTCCAGCTGGGTTTCAATATTACCTTCGAGCAGCCTTTCTTCAGCCTTTGGAAGGAGGAAGAGATAGGATAGGAATAGCACACCAGAAAGGCACACGAAGAGGACAGCAAGCTTAGCTTTCATTCCCGAGCCTCCCTTTTCTTTCAGGCCCCAGAAGGAAGCGCCAGAGGGGAATCATTTCAACACCCTCTGCTTCCCTGAGCCTGCCGGAAATATCTCCTGTGACAAGGGTGCCCGACCTTGCCTTGAAGCGGCGCATGAAATCAAGCGTGCCTTTCAGGTCTTCCTTTTTTATGGAAGACGCGCCGTATTTAACTTCAAACGGCTGTCTTTCATGCACAACATCCACCTCGTAACGTTTCTTCCAGAAGTTGTCTGCGCCCAGATGGTTTGCGACCAGCAGCTCGGCCAGCCTGGGCATCAGGCCATAAAACGCCCTTTCATTCTCGCAGAAAGCGGCAGCGATTGTTGTGCAGCTCGGGTATGCTTTTTTCAGCTTTCTGGCTGAAGCCATCCTGCTGCCGCTGTAGTTATAGAGCTGTCTTGTCAGGAAGGCCTTTTCCAGATAATTCGCATATTTGGATATTGTCTGGTAAGTTACCCCCAGAGCAGAGGCGAGGCTGTCATACCTGAGCTCCATCCCGGGATTGAGGCTGATGATGGAGAGCATTTCCTTCAGTATTTCAGGCTGCCCGACATCATACACCTTCGGTATGTCATTGAATACTATCTTTTCCGCCACGCTTTGGACATATTTTTTTATTTTCTCGAAATCCTCCTCGTGCACCGTTTCCGGGAAGGCGCCGTTGAGCATATAGCTGTTCAGCTGCCTTCTCAGTTCCAGGGACTGTATTATAGGATCCTTCACTTCCACCTCTTTTAGATACAGGTACTCCCTGAAGTCCAGAGGCCTTAGCTGGAATTCATACAGCCTTCCTGCAAGGCTTTCCTTGGCCTTCCTGAGCATCACGCTGGACGAGCCTGAAACAAAGAATTTTACCCGTTTGGTGGCATCATAGAATCTCTTCAGCATCACCTGCCAGTCAGGCACATGGTTTATCTCATCAAAGAATATCCAGACGTTCTCCAGCCTGGATTTGAGGATGGAATTCTCATATTCCACAATAATCTGCTCTATTATTTCAGGATTTCTTGCAAGAATCTCGTCGAAGGAGAAATACAGGATTCTCTTCGGATCCTTGCATGCTTCCAACAGCCTCGCAGCCAGCTGGAGCAGGAGGGTTGTCTTGCCGACCCTCCTCAGGCCAACTATAGAAACTATCTGCTTTTCATCAAGATATTTGGCAATCTCGTTGTAAAGGTAGCGCGACCTTAGGCCTGCTACTGCTTCCACCTTGTGACTTTCCCACCAGGGGTTCTGCCTGAGCAGCCTTTCTACAGAGTCCATAGGAACATTTGTTTTGGTTATTTATAAATATTATGATTAATATAAAAACAGAAAATATATTAATCATAATTAATTTATTTAAATATATTATGATCTTTAAAAACTATGGGG
>CAYUWT010000052.1:0-6820 GCA_964448625.1 uncultured archaeon | reverse complement strand
ACGGACCCAACAGAATTATCTTTGTGCAGCTGGATTAAAAAAGGTCAGAGTCCCCCGAAAAGCCTTTCCGCAAGGGAAAGTGGAAGGCCTGCTTCCCTTATCTTTTCCGCGGTCTTCTCAATACCGTATTCAACCCGCTTTATTGTTATGAAAGGCTGCTTTGTGTTCACAATAGCGTAGCCTGCCCTGCTGTCCCCATCGCGGGGCTGGCCCACGCTTCCCGGGTTGAATATGGCCCTTATCCCGAGCTTTTTTATAAAAGGGATGTGCGTGTGCCCGAGAATAAGGATATTCGAGCGGGTGTTTCGCAGCCATTCCCTTGCCCTGGTTTCGGGAATATCCGGATAAACGTATTCGTAAACGCGGTCCTTGGGAGAGCCGTGGACCATATATATTCCCCTCCCCCCGATATGCCCTTTCCAGCGGTCTTTCAGCCCAAGCAGGTATTCAGCATTTTCCCTGCTAAGGTTATTCCTTGTCCACCTCAGCGCCTCAGCGGCAGCATGGCTGAACCAGCCTATATTGTGCAGATCTATGTTAGCATCATGGTTGCCGCACACAACAGCGGAGCATTTGCTGCGGACAAGGTCAACAGCCTCATTGGGATTCGGCCCATACCCCACAATGTCCCCTGCACACAGTACAGTCTTTATGCCATCCCTCTCAATCTTTTTCAGCACAGCCTCAAGGGCTTCGAGGTTGGAGTGTATGTCCGAGATTACTGCAAACTGCATAAATGCTATTTTTTTCAGGCTTAAATAGCATGCAGAGAGCACACTATAAAATCAGCCTATAGCTACCCGCACATTAATGTGCGGGAAGTTGATATAGCTCTTCTAAAAAAAGTTTTCACAAAGGCTTTTAAATAGAGGTTCGAATAAATTAGTGAAGCGCCTCAGAAAAAGGCATACAACATTTTGGCGAATGTTGCAGGCTTTGGCGTTAAGTGCTTTGGCGAGCACTCGTGAGTATTAATCTGTATGTTTGGTTCTGGTTAGATAAAGATAGATAAAAGGCTTAATAAAGTTTTCGCAACCGGAAGATATATCTTCCAAAAGATATGTTGCAGAAACCAGTTGATTTCCCGAACTAAACTGTCCTGAACATTAATGTTCAGGTAGTTACTTGTTCGGGTAGTTGATATAAGGAGGGAAAATGAACGGATTGGCAGGCGAGGAAAACAGGAGCCTTTTCGAGGAAAGCAGCGGCAAGGAAACATCCCTGGAGGAGGAGTTCGGCCTTAAGGAGAGGGAGCCCCGAATCTTTGTTGTGGGCGTCGGCGGCGCGGGGAACAACGCGGTGACAAGGCTTTCCGGCATGGGGATACAGGGGGCCAGAACAATAGCCATGAACACGGATGTAAAGCACCTGCACATAAGCAAGGCTGACCAGCGTATGCTGCTGGGCAGGGACCTGACAAAAGGGTTAGGCTGCGGCGGTTTTCCGGATCTGGGAGCAAAGGCGGCTGAGGAATCCGAGTGGGAGGTCAAGAAGGCCTTGGCTGGGTGCGATATGGTGTACATTGTTCTCGGCCTGGGAGGCGGCACGGGGACAGGGGCAGCACCTGTGATAGCGAGGATAGCGAAGGAGATGGGGGCCATAGTGATAGCGAATGCGACAATGCCCTTCAGGATAGAGGGAAGCAGGATGAGAAAGGCTGAGGACGGCCTTTATGAGCTGAGGCAGCACTGCGACACCGTGTGCGTCATAGAGAACGACAGGCTGCTGAACATTGCAGGAGACCTCCCGATACAGCAGGCCTTCTTTGTGGCGGACAATCTGATAGCGACGATGATAAAGGGGATTACAGAGACAATCTCAACACCGTCGCTTGTGAACCTGGATTACGCGGACGTGCGCACCATAATGCACTCCGGCGGTGTTGCAGCAGTGGGCTTTGCGGAAAGCCACTCGGACCACAGGGCTGAGGAGGCTGTGACAAAAGCGATGAACCACCCGCTTCTCGAGGTTGACTACGAGGGCGGCAAAGGGGCTTTGATACATGTGACAGGCGGGGAAGACTTGAGGCTGGAAGAGGTGAACCTTATCGGCGAACACGTGTCCAAGAGGCTTGACCCCGAGGCCCAGGTCATATGGGGCGCAAGGATCGACCAGAAATTCAAGGGGAAGATAAGGGTCATAACCCTTGTGACAGGCATAAAGAGCCCATACATAATGGGCCCGGTAGGCTCAGAGCCCGAGCAGCAGAAAGAGGAGATAAGGAACTACGCTGACGAGATGGGGATACGCATTTTGAGGTAAGCGTTCGTTGTTTGCTTGCCTAAGTTTTATTTTTGGATTTTTCTTAGATTTCTTGCTCAAAGACCTTTCAGATCTCCTTCAGGTCTTCGAGAGTGTAGGGGCATGAACATGCCTTTTCTTCACTTCATCTATTATTTCCCATAACGAAATCCCTGCTCTTTTCGCAGCCTGTTGCAATGTAAGCCTGCCTTCCTCATAATTCTTCAATATTTTTCCCATTTCCTCCATATAATTACTACCTCCATATAAAACTTAAAAGGTTCGCAGCATTGTAAAGGAAGAAACCGATTACCGTGTCCATTATTTCCAGAATAAGCTGCCCCACCCCTGCTATTACCGCAAATACCGGCCCGAGGAAGAAGAGCAGCAGAAGGCTTATTAACAGCACTATGAAGCCCTCTATGGATTTTTTCGGGTTGTAGGCAAAAGCAAAAATGACCCCTGTGATTATCCCCCCTATATGCGCCAGCGTCGCTATGCCAGCAGCCTCCGCAGGCGTGAAAACAGCAACAAAGGTCTCGAACAGCACATACATGACCGCTATGATGCCCAAAGGCAGCGGAATGACATAGAGGTGGACTATGCGCGAGGGGGCGAGGAACATGACTGTTCCCAGAAGGCCGAATATCGCCCCGCTGGCCCCCACCACAGGCGAGGCATTGGTAAAGATAAACGCAAGACCGCCCAGAAGCCCGGAAACAAAATATACAGAAAGCCACCATGACCTCTCAACCAGCTCCTCAAGGATCTTACCGAAGAAATAGAGGCCCAGAAGGTTGAAGAACAGGTGGCTTGCCGATGCGTGAATAAACATGCTGCTCACCCATCTCCAGACCTCGAATTTCGTGTCCGCTGAGAGCGAGTATTTCTCTAAAGCTTCATCCCTCATCTCCTGAGGCATTGAGAAAATGAGGAGGAAGACCGCCAGATTTATGAAAATCAGGGACCATGTGAGGGGGTGCTGGCGCATGGTTTAAACTACCCTTACTCTGACTTAAATTCGTATGCGGGTTAATATTGGAGCGGATAAATAATATCTATGCAGAAAAACTACCCGAACATAAATGTTCGGGAAATTAACTACCCGAAATTTAAAGCCCGGCAAGTTGACTACCCGCACCTTAATGTGCGGGAAGTTAAGATGGATGATGAAGCGGCCCAGAGGCTTCTCATAAAATACCACATACCTGTTCTCAAACAGGTAGTGGCAAAGGACCTTGCCGGTGCGATAAAAGCAGTGAAAAGGATAGGCTATCCGCTGGCGCTGAAAGTTTCTTCTCCCGACATAGTGCACAAGACAGAGGTGGACGGGGTTTCTTTGAACATAAGGAACGAACTGGAGCTCAGGACAGAATACAAGCGGATTGCCGAGAGCGTTAAGAGGAAGGCCCCGAAAGCAAGGGTAGCAGGCTTTGTGGTGCAGAGGATGATGGAAGGGAAGAATGTCAGGGAGCTTATAATCGGGAGCAAGCTTGACCCCCAGTTCGGCCCCGTGGTCATGTTCGGCCTTGGCGGGATTTTCGTTGAGGTGCTGGAAGACGTTTCATTCAGGCTGGCCCCGCTGGCAAAAGAAGATGCAAGGGAGATGCTTGCGGAGATAAAGGGGGAGAGGCTTTTGCAGGGGTTCAGGGGAAGGAAGGCCGTAAACACGGGGGCCATAATAAGCTGCCTGCTCAGCGTTTCACGGCTTGTTGCAGAGAACCCCAACATAAGGGAGCTTGACATAAATCCGCTCTTTGCGGACGACAGGATTGCAGCCGCAGGGGACTTCAGGGTGCTGGTTGACTGATAAGATTTTCCATTTATAAATCCATATTTACCAAATAACTATTCAAATTGTGTGATAATATGCCGCGGCCGATGCTTAGAAGCGGGAAGTTCAGGAAGAGGATGAAACGCGTGCCCGGAGGCAGGCTTGCCATTCATTACAGCAAACGCAGGCCCGGGATCCACATCTGCGGGAGCTGCGGCAAACCTTTGCATGGGACCCTCAGGGCCAGGACGGTAAAAGCTGCCGCAAGCAGCAAAACAGGCAAGAGGCCTATGAGACCCTACGGTGGAAACCTTTGCTCTGCATGCACAAGGCTGAGGTTTAGAAACATGGTTAACTACCCGAACAGCTGATTACCCGAACCTTAAGGTTCGGGAAGTTTCGGGTTCGGGACAGTTTAAGTTCGGGAAATTTAAACGCATAAATATACCAAATTTATAGGAGATAGTGATATTATGTTTGATGTCGGCAGGGTATGCATGAAGACCGCGGGGAGGGAGGCTGGAAGATATTGCGCGGTTATCAAGAAAATAGATGCCCATTATGTTGAGGTCACGGGCCCTGTTGTTGCTACCGGTGTGAGAAGAAGGAGGTGCAATATCGCCCACCTCGAGCCCCTCGAGCATGTCATAGAAATAAAGGCCGAGGCGGGGGATGAGCAGGTGCTGAAGGCAATGGAGTCGGCCGGTATTTTCTCAAAGCTCAAGATTGAAGCCCCGACTGCGGAAAAGATAAACGCATATGAGGCGATGAGGGCGGAGAAGGAGAAGAAGAAAGCCGGGAAAGAGGAGGAGAAGGCCAGGCAGAAGGCCGGGAAGGAGGAGCCAAAGAAAGAGGAGGAAGCTGCCGGCGTGAAGATAGGGGAAATACTTAAAGAAGCAGAGAAGAAGGGGAAGGAAAAGGCCAAAGAGGAAAAGAAGAAGGAAAAGACGGAAAAGAAGGCAGAGGGTGGGAAAAAGGAACAGGCCAAAAAAGCCGCGCCCAAGAAAGAGGAAGCGAAAGTCCCCGGGAAGAAAGGGAAAGCGAAAGAAAAAAAGTAGATATGTTGATTCTTTAATAGCCATAATACAATAAATTCAATGTTCTGGGCCGGTGGTCTAGCGGCTGACCTTTTCTTTTCACAAAAGAAAACGTCAACGAAAAGAAAAATCTGGAACGAAAGGGAAGGTACGCACATGACGCGACCCTCACACGGTCGAAACCGCAGGTTCAATTCCTGCCCGGCCCATCTTCCATATACTGGCGGCAGTCCAATATGCCTCTTAAGCTTACCATAGAGCTTATCCCTCAGACAAGCTGGTATTACAATCTCAGAAATGCTGTGTCGAAGGAAGAATGGGACAGAATCCGGAAGGAATGCTACAGAAAGGCAGGCCACAGGTGCGAAATTTGCAGGAGGGGAGGGACGCTTAACTGCCATGAAATCTGGGAGTTCGACAGGCAAAGAAATATACAGAAGCTGAAAGGCTTCATCTCCTTATGCGATTTGTGCCACAATATCAAGCATATGGGTTTTGTCAATGTTCAAATAAGCAAAGGCATATGGCATGAGAGCTTTCTGGATACCTTGGCAGAACATTTCGCGCAGGTCAACAATGTTCCGAGAAAGGAGTTTGAAAAATGCCTCTTGGAAGCCTTTGCCCTCTGGAATGAGAGATCAAAGATAAAATGGAAGGTCGATTTCGGCATTTACCCCGCTGCATACAAAACAGGCCAGAAAAGGCTTTGGCTAACAGAATCTTCAGCCGATAAATAACTTCTATCTGATAGCTTCATCATCACCGCTGCCTATATCATCTTGTTTAGCTTCCTGTTCATGGAGTCGATATCAAGCTTTTCTGGGTCAAAATCCTCTCCCAGCCAGTTAACAATCAGCTCCCTGTATCTCGGGTGGTTCTTATCCCTTTTTATCTCCAAAAGCTCCTGATAGCCCCAGATTCCTCCGGAGTCTTCCGCAGGGCATGCCATCTTGCCGGCAATGCATAAAGGAAGCTGCAGATTTCCGGCTTCCAGAATTTTTTCCACGATAACTGAATGTTCCCATCCATCACCAAAATCATACATATAATAGAATCTGAACTTTTCCGCCTTTACAACATCTCCAAGTCTGATTTTTCTGGAGTCGGTAACTTCTTCCCATGTATCTTCATCCGGCTTCTGTATGCTCAAACCTTTTGCAGAAAACTCATAAAGATGGTAATTTTCCCATCCCATCACAATTTGTATAATCTGATGAAGCTTGTGAAAAGTTATAGATTCTGGCACTAAAAATCTTCTCCATATGGGAGGTTTTGAGTCCTTCACGACTATTTTCAGCTGAAGTGCTTTAGCCATCATCTCGAATAAATTTTGGCTTTCATGTATTTAAACAATCTGCATGCCATCCTCTGAGAAGGCTGTATATAAGTATCGCTGCGATATACAAAATACCGGGCCCGTAGTCTAGTGGCTCACCCTTTCTTTTCACAAAAGAAAGCGTGAACGGAAAGAAAACTCCGGGAAGAAGGGTACGCAGATGACGTCGCCTTGACATGGCGGAGGTGGCGGTTCAATCAGCCCTTTTGCCTCAATGTGCGAAAACGAGTCCCGCATACAAAATTAATCTTGTATGCGGGTAGTTTAACGCGCTGGCGGAAAAGGCTTGAAAATCCGCCCGGGCCCACTAAAACTGCCTGCATTCGCTAAAATTCCCCGAACATTAATGTTCGGGTAGTTGCGTGTATGCGGGAAACTACTATGGCAGGGGAAAAGGTAGAAGATCTGGGCATAACAAAAGAGACAAATGTG
>CAYUWT010000051.1:0-6854 GCA_964448625.1 uncultured archaeon | reverse complement strand
AACCTGCACGGAGGCGTATTGGAGAATCCGCAGGCCTGCCTGTAGCTGTCGGGGTATGCGCAGCCCAAAATTGCAGAGCGTGTTGTGCTGTTGTACTCATAGGCCTCATCAGTCTGCCCGTCGCAGTCGTTGTCGAGGTTATCCAGGCATATTTCTTTCAGCTCTCCTACTGATTTGTTGCCCGCAGACGGCTTGCAGACAACAGATGTGTTATCGGGGCTGCATACCCATATGCCTGCGCACACGCTGCCGGGCCAGCTGTTGCACTGCGTGTCCAGAGCTTTTCCCGGGGTGCGGAAATCCTCATCTGCATGTCCATCGCCGTCATCATCCATGCCATTGCACATTTCAGGGGCTCCCGGGTAACGCTTATTATCAAGGTCATCGATGTCTTTATCAGAGCAGTAGCCGTCCCTGTCCCTGTCAATGCATGATGTGAATGATACAGTATCCCCGCTGAGGAGGCTGTTACTGAACAATTTAGCTGTAAGGTTATGCATGCCTTCCTTTTCAGGGGACCTGAAGCCGAACTCGGAAAGGTCAACCTGGATGAACGCCGGAGACTCTAACTCAAGGCTTCTGACCTCTCCGGTTATGGAAAGGATTGAATTGCCCCTGCTGAAATTGTGTGATAGCTGGACAGAATCGTAGGTATCAAACACCTCTTCCGCATATGCATTCTCTATCTTCTTTTCGCAGGGCAGCGTGCATTTGACATCGAAAAACTCCATCATCTCATCGGTGGTCCAGGATTTTCTGTAAGGGCTGTCGTACCTTGCTTCGCCCCTTATCAGCCCGCTTTCAACCATCCAGAAAACTGAGGCCTGGCTCCTCAGCGGGGTGTATGCGCAAAGCACCGGGCCGTTGGGCGGGAAATACCTCACTATGTATTCTGTTGTGGAATCATAATTTATTATCGTGATTTCCCCCTTTGTCGCATTCCACTCGGCCTTCCCAGCCCCCTGATACACGCCGTTCCTGTAAAGGCCGCCGGACTTCTCGAACTTTTCCACGCCGTCAAAGCTTGCCTCATCAAAAGGGTCAATGAGCACCCTTCCCTTGTTTGTCCCCGCCACCACCTTCACATCATTGCGGCCTATCCTTCTCTCTATCCACCCGAACCTGTCCGTGGATATGCCGTTATACCTCTGGCCACCGCATGCCTGACGCATCACCGCTATAACGCTTGAGTTTGTCTGTGAAACCCTCCACACAACGTTCTTGGCCCCCTGGGGTATGAAAGCTGTGTCAATCTGCCTTATGAGCTTCATGCCTTCGTTGGCATTGACCATAGCCTCTTCTGTGAAGTTGATGCCGGAGCATGGCTTGTTGTCAGGGCCGTATATGCAGTCCACATCGATTCTGTATGTGAAGCTCTGGTTTGCTGCCTGCGCGGAAAAGGTCTTCCCCTCCCCCTTTATTTTGTATTCAAACGGGTTTGTCCGGAAGCGGTATTTTGAGGGTGTTGACAGGTCGATGAAACGGTCCATGGATAACGCTTTATGCGAGCTGTTGGGGCCCACTGCCAGCCTGGCTGTGCCATCCTGAGCAAGGTTCTCATAGACTACAGAGAGGCTCCCTGCGCTTTTGGGGACCAGCCTCTGCGCCTCAGTCCTGTTCCTGTTCATCTCCAGAATTACCCTTTCATTGCTTGCTTCCAGCAGCTTCAGTTCAGTCTTCTGGCCGCTGAGATTCAACGCTATGGCTTCCCCGCTGCGAAGCGCAAGAAACCTGCTGTCCACGTATCCCAAAAGGGTTGTGTCAGGCTCGAAAACCGATGGCATCAAAATAGAAATCTTGCCTGTTATGATTTCGCGTGCATCGTAAGCCCTTCTGGTGTTCTCTATGCGCAGAGATGGTGCAGTTGTTGTGGAAGCCTTCAGGATCAGCGTCTCCTGCACAGAAACGGGAGCAAGAGGCCCTTCAAAGGTAGCATTGGCCTTTGCTGTATAGACCCCGGGCCTTTCATATGCATGTGACACTATGCCCGAGGGCTTGCCGGACACCTGGAATATCTTGGAATCACCGAAATCGATAACAGTTTCCTTTATCCTCCCGGACTCATTCTGTATGTCCACGGAAAAATCGACGGAAAGCGGATTGGTTGAGGAAGGCCTGTAACGCAAAGCTATTGCTATGGGCAGGACCTCTATCTCAGCCCTCTTCACATTTGTCCTGCCAGAATTGTCCTTCAGTTTCAGCTGCACTGTCCGCTTGCCGCCTGAAGAGTAACGCGTGCTGATAAGCGGGAGGGAGGTCTCGTTTTCTGTATAGTCGGAATCATTTATGTCGAAGTCCCATATGTAGCTTGTTATCCTGCCGTCAGGGTCGAAGCTTGCAGAGGCATCGAATGTCACAAGCGCTCCCACAGACGGCCTCTCCGGATAATATGCAAAGTCTGCAACCGGCTCAAAATTGCCTATGCCCTCATTCCTTATTCCAGTCCTGTCCGATATCTGCGTGCCGTCCTCAAATGTGAGCACAACTGAAATAATGAACGCGCCGATTTTCTGGTAGGTGTGCTGCGCGAGAGTCTGGAGGGAGTTGTATGAACTCTTCTGCGTCCCATCACCGAAGTCATATTCCGTCCTTAGGACATTCATTGCACCCAAGGCATAAGGGAATTTCAGAGAGACCTCAACATCAAGCCTGTTGTCAGGGAGGGGTATCTTGCGGTTAACCGCAAGATTTACGACAGGCCGTATCTTTACCGTTTTGGAGGCTGAGCTGTTGGTGCCGTTGTTGTCAATTACAGTCAGCCTTGCCGTAAAGTCGCCTGCGGAAATGTATTTGTGTTTCGTTACAGCGAGCTGGCTTTCTGCTGAAGAGTTGTCGCCGAAATCCCACATGTATTTGACTATGGTGCCATCAGGGTCTCTTGAGTCCACAGCCACAAAAGCAATGTCCTGGTTTACGCTTGGGTTCTGGGGGGAGAAGGTGAAAACAGCTGTTGGAGGCTTGTTTATCTTTCTTACGGATACAGGTCTGGAGAACGAGATTCTTGCCCCCCTGTTGTCTGTCACGCTGAGCTCAACCTGATAGGTTCCGGGGAGGGAATATGAATGGGTGGTTCTCTCGCCCCTCAGCGTGCGCCTATTCCCGTCCCCGAAGTTCCATGAGTATTCTGTGATTGCGCCGTCAGGGTCGCGGCTCGCTGAGGCATCGAAAGCTATCTCTTCCCCGTCGCCGGGGTTTGGAGGGGAAAAGCTGAAGTCCGCAAAAGGCTCTATGTTTGGAGGGCCAGCGGTCACATTTATTTTCTTCTCCGCAATGCCTTCTGCACCTTTGTCATCCCTCGCTGTAAGCCTTACTGTGTATTCGGCTGCAATGGTGTATGTGTGGTTCGCCTCGATGCCCGTAGCAGATGCATTGTCCCCGAAGTTCCATGAATAGAGGGCAATGGAGCCGTCCTCGTCCCTGCTTTCGCCAGCGTTGAATGCAATTATATCAGAGGTTTTCGGCTCTGCGGGGGAATGATTGAAAGCGGCTTTTGGGAGTATGTTTCCTCCAACAGCCCTTACAACAACATCCCTGGAAAGCGGGGTTTCGGCGCCAAGATTGTCCCTTACAGTAAGCTTCACCGCATATGTTCCCGGGAAGGCAAAGGTGTATGTCTGGACTATCCCTGTTTTTATGCTGCCGGAGAAATCCCATATGTAGGAAGTGATATTCCCATCAGGGTCATTGCTGCCCCTCGCATCGAATATTATGTTTTGCCCGGCCTCGGGGTTTGCGGGCAGGAATGTGAACGAGGCTGCAGGTTTCTTGTTTTCCGCGGCAGCGGCAAGAATGCTGCGGGTAACGCTGCTCTCCGGCCCGGATTCCCCGTTAACATCAGTGCACGAATATTTCACTGTATAGTTCCCTCCCTTGCTGAATGCGCAGCTGAATTGTGTTTTGGCCGAATACGGCTTGTCTTCTGTTTTCCCTTCAAAAGCAGGGTCAGCATCTGTTGAGTCGCATTCAAAAACGCACGAGCCTATCGGCCTTGTGCCTGCGGTGGAGCTTACAGTAACTGAAAATTCAAGAGGTCCTTTCTTCTCTGTCCCTGAGATGGCAGCGGAAGGCATTATTATCGTGCATGCTGCGCCTTCAGTGCTGCACTCATTGCTCCCCGCTCCTTCAACCTTCGTGCATGCGCCTGACCTGCATTCGAAGTGTGTCGGGGTTTTCGGCAATACATTCACTGTATTCTCCACAGAATTGGAAGGCCAAGGCCAGCAAGATATTGTGAGGCGAATCTTCCTTTGGCCTGCAGGGAGCGTTGTGTAAATGATTCTGCCATCCCCAAGGAGCTTTGTCACATCTGTAACATCTTCCCACCTGAATCCAGGTTCAGCCAATAAATTACATGCGCCAGCTTGTGCGGTGAATCCTATGCTCACATCTTCGGTGGGGCTCAGAGGTTCCCATGTAAAATCATCGGCCAAAGCTGTGCCGCTCAAGAGTATTAGAAAGGGGAATGATGCTAATGCAGCCAAGCGCAGGTTCATCAGTTAATTATTCTCCAAAGCCGCTTTTATTCATGTTCCGAGCAGCAGATGCGCAGAAACAATCATTAAAAGAAGTAAATCAACTATTCTCTGGCATAATTTTACAAATAAATTGTGAACACATGTCTACAGAAAATGCCTTCGCGCTATTATGTAAGGAAGTGAGGGAGCTTGCAGAAGAGAGATTCAGCGTTCCAACGGATGTCCAGAGCCTTGTAATACCCAGAATCCTTGGTGGGAAGAGCATATTGGTTATTTCCGAAACAGGCAGCGGGAAAACGGAAAGCGTGCTGCTGCCGGCTTTCAGCAGGCTGGCTGCCGGGGATATGAAACCCATCTCGGTGCTCTACATCACACCCCTGAGGTCGCTCAACAGGGATATGCTTAAGAGGGTGCTGTGGTGGGCGGAAAAGATCGGCTTTGAGGTTTCAGTAAGGCACAGTGACACAACGCGGTATGAAAGGAGGATGCAGTCCCAGAACCCGGCGGAAATGCTTATTACAACCCCTGAGACCCTCCAGGCCATCCTTGCGGGCAGGGTTATGAAAGAACACCTGAAAAACGTAATGTTTGTGGTAATAGACGAGGTTCACGAGCTGGCAGGGAGCAAGAGGGGGAGCGCGCTTGCTGTTGCTCTGGAAAGGCTGAAGAGCCTCATGAGCCGCGAAAACCTGCAGATAATAGGCCTTTCAGCCACTGTTGGAAACCCTGAGCTGGTCAGGGAGTTCATAGGGGCGCAGGAGGTCGTAGTCACTGAAAGGAAAAAGAAGATATCCATAGCGGTTCACAGGCCGAAAACGGTTGCAGAGGACAAGGCTGAATGCGGGAAAATGTTTGTCTCGCCTGCAACATACGCGAAGCTGAGGTTCATAAAAGATTCCATCGGGAAGTTCAATTCAACCCTTATTTTCACCAACACGAGGCAGCTTGCGGAGGCATTATCCTCAAGGCTGAAGGCAATGGGCTGCGCGTCTGTGGAAACCCACCACTCCAGCCTCTCCCGCACTGTGCGCATCGCGGCGGAGGATGACTTCAGGGAGGGCAGGCTGAAAGCGCTTGTGTGCACAAGCAGCCTCGAGCTTGGGATAGACATAGGCTCGGTGGATTTTGTGGTGCAGTACGGCTCCTCCCGCCAGGTTTCAAAGCTTCTTCAGAGGGTGGGGAGGGCTGGCCACAGCATGGACCGCACCTCGCTTGGCTGCCTGCTGCCGCTTGACACGGATGATGCTTTTGAATCATGCGCCATAGCCAATCTTTCCAAATTATACAATGCGGAGGAGATAAAACCGGTGATGAAACCGCTTGATGTGCTGGCGCACCAGATAGCAGGTCTTGCGCTGGACGAGTGGGCCATACCCTTCAGCAAAGCCCATTCAATAATCAAGCGGGCCTACCCTTTCAGGGGGCTTTCGGAGGAGGAGATGCTGGAATGCTGCCTTTTCATGCAGAAGCTCGGGTATATAAGGCTGGAGGAAAAGGTCAATTACCCGCACATTATAATAAAACGGAAATCAAAAACCTTCTCCTTCTACAACGAGAACCTCTCCACAATACCCGACATGAAAACGTACAAGCTTATAGATTCTCATACCCGCAGGGCCGTGGCAAGCCTCGATGCGGAGTTTGTCTCGCTTAATGCGCAGCCAGGGGCGGCTATAATAGCCAAGGGGCAGGGTTGGAAGGTTTTGGAAATAGGGGATTACACTGTAACTGCCGAGCCTCTCCCCACGCTGACGGCAGCCATACCTGCATGGGAAGGGGAGCTCATACCCGTCCCTTATGAGGTTGTGGCAGAGGTGGGGAGGTTGAGAAAGATGGTAAAGGAAAATATAGAAAGCAATGGCTTAGGAGGGGGGCTGGAGGATGTGGAGAGAGGTGTTATGAAATACATGAAAAGTGGTGTAAGCGAGGAGGGTATAGCGGACAGCTCGAGGATTATTATTGAAAGGGGGGTTCATGGCTCCGAATTCTTCCTTGTCATAAACTCCTGTTTCGGCTCGCTTGTTAATGAAACGATTGCAAGGGCTGTTTCAGCGCTTGCCGCGGGGAGGGTGGGCTCGCTGGGAATGCAGACGGACCCTTACAGGATAATTTTCAGGCTGCGGCAGCTTGGGGACTGGAGGGATATAGCCGATACATTCTTCGGGCTTGTGCCGGATTCCATAGAGAAGATACTCGCCATCGACCTGCCTGCAGGCGAGCTGTTTGCATGGCATTTTGCCCATGTGGCAAAGCGCTTCGGGATAATCAAAAGGGATGCGGAGCTGGGGAAAGGCTACTTGAGGAAGGTCATAAGGGCTTATAGGGACACTATACCTGTCTCTTATACACATCTCCGAGCCCACGAGACTAGGCATGATC
>CAYUWT010000050.1:0-6895 GCA_964448625.1 uncultured archaeon | reverse complement strand
AAATACAGGAAAGAGGCTGCACGAAAGCCATATCTGACTCTCATTTCCCCTCTGCTTTCCATTATCCTTACTAAACGGGCCTTGCAATCTTCATGCAGGCCTCTCGCAGAGTCTGTTGATCTGCCTTTTTCATAACTCCCCTTCTTTCCCGCACCTTAAAGAATGCCGGCTAAAAAGGGGGTAAAAAATCCTGAGCCCCGGGGGGGATTTTCCCGCCCTTTTTCCGTGCACGCTTTTTCATTTACATTTAGGCAAAAGGGTGCCTTGAACCCCCGACCTGCTGATCGCTTGCTCTCATTCCAGCGCGAACACGCTGATCAATTTATCAGCAGCTACAAGTCAGCTGCTCTACCAACTGAGCTACCGAGGCACAAGATAAACTTGTATGGTTGGGTATTTTAACCCTTTTTGGCTTTTAGGTTTTATTTTAGGCTGTTGCCAAATATTATATATGAGCTTTATAGGGGAGCTTGGCATGGGAGGGCTCCTTGTCATTGCTATTCTTGCTGTCATTGGCATTTTTGTGCTCCTAAAGATTGCGCACCATTTCTACAAGGCTGTTGTTACTGGGGTGTTCTTTGCAGCCATACCATTTGCGGGAAAGTTCATGGGCCTCGGGATGAGCACGGACCCTGCTTCGCTTGTCACATTCATGCTTCTGGGGGTGTCATTTTATCTGACCACCCACACAATGCACATAGGGCTGAGGATTGCAAAGGCTGTTATCGGCCCCTTCAACAGGTTTTTCCAGGAAAAGGATATAAGGCACAAAAAAATCCAGAGAATCAAAAAAAATTAGCCTTCAACAGATCTTTTTATTGTGCTCCTGCCGTCAGAGAGGGAAAACCCCATATGCATATTGGCTTTTGAGAGCGGCCAGCTAAGTGATTTTGAATAGCCGGGGTATGATACATCTAATATATATTCACTGCCGGATGGAGTGAAGGTTTCGCTTGTATATTCCCCGCTGCTTATTGTTACATTTCTTTCTTCTGAATCAACAGCAATAGTAAGTGTTTTCTCCTCCCCCAGGTAATTGCCCGCATGAACATCAACGCTGCTCCCATCAGGCAGCGCTGCAACCCAGAAAGCTGAAAATTCGAAGCCTTTCCCGCTGCTGTAATTTAAAGCGAACATAGAGAAATCCGCAAGCCCTTCTATACCTGAACCTTCAATCAGGCCGAGGCTGAGGGCCCTTGGGGCTTCGCTGGCTATGTTATCAGCTGCGCTTTCCATCAGCTGAAGGCTGTCTGTCTGGGGCTGCATGCTCAGGACTGAGGCGCCTGCCGCGAACAGCAGCAGGAAAAGGAAGCCTGCAAGCAGGAACGCCTGCCCGCTAAACTTACGGGGAAACATAAATCCTGACCTCCCTCGGGGAATAGGAGCTGCTGCCGGCAATTATGTAGGATGCTGCAGCAACATTTTCCCCTCCGAGCTTCTGCCCCTGGCAATTGCCTTCAGGAGCGCATATTTCCACGGAATGGGGGAAAGGCAGGCTTATTATGGAGCTTATGGCCTCATAATCAAAGGTTGCAGCGCTTTCCCTAAGCATGCCAAGCCTGTCAAGCTCCTCCAGCCTTTCAAATGCCTGTCTTTCGATGTTTGAAGAGGGTAACATGTTCGAGGAGAGCAGGAGAAGGAAGCTGAGGATGATTGCAATGGCCAAAACAGCCTCCATTGTGTGCCAGAAGCCTCTCATATTTGTTATATTTTATTTTCATTGCATAAAAGTTGTATATGGCCCGCAACCTGATGAAAGCTTATGAAATCATGCTGAAGGCATATGGAAAGCAGCACTGGTGGCCTGCAAACAACGGCCTCCAGCCGAAGGGGTGGGAGGTATGCGTGGGGGCTGTACTAACGCAGAACACTTCATGGAGCAATGTGGAAAGGGCCCTTTCCAATCTGTCAAAAGCGGGCTGCTTAACCGTTGAGGATATGGCTAAAATGGAGGGAACGCGGCTTGCAAAGCTGATAAGGCCTGCAGGATATTTCAACCAGAAGGCTGAAAGGCTCAAAAACTTTGCGGAATTCGTTTCCTCATTCGGCTCTTTCGGAGATTTTAAAAACAGAATAACACGGGAGGAGCTGCTGAAAATAAAAGGGATAGGAGAGGAGACCACTGATAGCATGCTGCTTTATGCGTGCGGAAGGACGGAATTCGTTGTTGATGCGTACACGGGAAGAGTTTTTGAAAGGCTTGGTTTTCTAAAAGGAGATGAAAGCTATAATTGGGTGAAAGTACTTTTTGAAAAAAATCTCCCAAAGAATGAAAGGCTTTTTAACGAATACCACGCGCTGATTGTGAGGCATGCAAAGGATGTGTGCAGGAAGAAGCCTTTGTGCAGCTGCTGCTGCCTGAAGAACATGTGCAGCTATCCCAAATCAGGAAAGATATGATGGACATACAGAAAGAGCTGAGGAGAAATGCAAACCCTGAAAAGGCAAAGGTATATCAGCGGTTCTTTAAAACAGGGAAGGGAGAATACGGGGAAGGGGATGTGTTCCTCGGCCTTACTGTGCCTGAAACGAGGGCAATTGCCAAAAAATATGCCCATATAAATTTCAGGGAGATACTGGGATTGCTGAAATCGGAGCTCCATGAGGAGAGGCTTGCTGCTCTTGAGATACTGGTCTTTAATTATGAGAAAGGTGATGAAGCGAAGAAGGATATATTCGACTTCTACATATCAAACACACAATATATCAACAACTGGGACCTTGTTGACATGTCCGCAGAATACATCGTAGGGGATTACATTTACAATAAGAACAAAGATATTCTCTATAGGCTGGCAAAATCGGAAAGTCTGTGGGAAAGGAGGATTGCCATTGTTTCCACATTCCGTTTCATAAAGAACGGAAAATTTGATGAAACTTTGAAAATAGCGGAGCTGTTGCTTAATGATAGGCATGATTTGATGCATAAAGCCGCCGGCTGGATGCTGAGGGAAGTGGGAAAAAGGGACCATAAAGCTGAGGAGGAATTCCTCAGAAAACATTATAAAAGGATGCCGAGGACAATGCTGAGATACGCGATAGAGAGATTCCCTGAAAGATTGAGGAGGGCTTATTTGAATGGAGAAATCTGAGATTGCACACTCCTTCCGCCTCGGGAGCGATGCAAATCTTTATAAGTAAAAAAGTAAAACTATTTTACGGAGGTGAAGATATGAACGAAGTTGCAATAACAACTACATCCCCGAAGGGGCAGGTGGTGATTCCGCAGAGAATAAGAGAGAAGCTCAGGATAAAGGAAGGGACAAAATTCGCAGTCTATGGAAGCGGGGACACGATAATATTCAAGAGGCTGGAGCTTCCCAATGTGAAGGATTTTCAACGGCTTGTAGATTTCGGGACAAAATTCGCAAAGGGAAAAGGCATAAAAGAAAAGGAAGTGCTGGAGGATGATTAGGCTTGTGCCCGATACAAACATCCTGATTTCCTCAGTTTTCTGGAGAGGCAAGCCTTACGAGGTTATCAGGAAAGGGATAGAGGGCCTGTATGCGCTGCTCACCTCTGCGGAGATTCTCGAAGAGTTTGCGGGCTGCATGCTGAACAAGTTCGACTTTCCTGAGCAGGAGCCCAGTCTGCTGAAGACGCAAAGCTTTGCCTTTCTCATGAGTCCTTTCATGGAAATCTGTTCTCGTGCGGCGTTATAAAATCGGTGTGCAGGAAAAGTTACAGTCTTCTTTCGCTCAAACCCTGAACCTAAGGAAAGCCCCGATGCCGCCTATCGAAAGAAACTGCTCCCCGGCTTCGTGGTTTTTCGCTATAACCTCAACCTTCCCGCCTGCCTGTTCCACATTTTCCATAAGCCTTTCAAAATCGTTGATTTTCTCCTCGGAAACTAGCAATATTTCAACAGCTCCTGTTTCAGCGGCTTTCTCCACCTCAGCGAGACCATAGACTGCCAAGCCTTCATTCTTTATTCTTTCAAAAAAAGACTCCACATATTTGGTTTCCCTCGCTATCCTTGTCTGCAGCAGTATCCTGTCAGCCGAGCGCTTCAGTATCTCGCTTACCCCTGATTTGGTGGTCGAGCTTGCTGATTCGATAATAATTCTTTGAGCGAGTTGCAGGTAATGGGATTTTATGTATTTGAGAAGATTTTCTTTTTCAAAGCCCGGCCCTGCGAGCACAATCCTCTCATACTCCTTTTCATTTGCAAGGTATTCGCTCACTTCCTTGTAAAAGGAGCCTTCAAAATCCTCTTTTTTTATTCCTTTCAACTCATAGCCCTTGGGGACCCTTTTGGTTTCCTTTTCCCCCAAAATATCGATTCCCGACTCTTTCAGGCTGATAAAATTGGCCCTGTCGCGGTCTATCAGACAGATAAGCACGCGCGGCTGCTCAATCCTTGCGCGCTTTATGCGCTCTATGTCAGCCTTCATCCATATCCTGCTTATTCTTATCCGCATCCCTGGCTCCGCTATAATCGAATGGTGGCCCCTTGAAATATCTTCCGGGCCCTCAAGTATAACCCCCCCGAGCCTCAGCCTTCCTGTGTTCTTGTGGAACTCCGCTTTCTCGAGCTGTATTGTCACAATAACAGGCCTCCTTTCCCCGTATTCCACCTCGCTCCCCCGCTTTATCGCAACCCTCCGCGTTGTCCTTGCCCTTATTATATCCCCTGCCGATATCACATGGGACAGGTGCCAGAGGTCTGTAAGGTTCTGCACAAACAGCTCCATTACCCCCTCCTTTTTATCGAAGAATATGATTTTCATGGTTTATTTTTGGAAGTGCTGCTATTAAGGGCTAAGCCTTGTATTTATTCCAACAGCACAAAAATAATACATAGATTATGAAGCCCGTTTCTGAAAAGAGAGCGAAAATGATGAAAGGCGTTGATGAGTTTGTTTATGTGCTCATTGCCGCCATAGTGGTTCTGGGTGTGCTTTTCCTCATAAGCCCGTGGCTTGCAAGTATTGCAGGCCCTCCAACAGAAGGCGAGTTCCAGCAGGTAGCCAGCCTGCAGGGGGGGCACATAGGGTTCAGCGGCTCTGCGCCTGCAAGAAAAGCCTCAATAGGCAGCTTTGATGCCAGCGCAACGCAGAGCCATAACCTCAGGGAGAACAAAAGGTTGTCTGTATCGCGGGGCTTGGGAGGTGTTGAAACCCATGAATTTGAGATAGGGGTGCCGGAGTTTTTCCTCGACAGCATGCGCAGGGTTGTCATAGGCTTCGATATAGATGACACGAACAGGTACGGGAACCTGCAGGTTTTCTGGAACGGGAAAAGGGAGTATGAGGAGAATGTGGGAGCGCGGCATTTAGAGATTGAGATACCGAAGGAGAGGATTGATAAAAAGAACACGCTGAAGCTTGATGTGACAGGGCCGGGTCTGTTCTTCTGGGCCTCGAGCGTTTACATACTCAGGGATTTCTCAGTGGACCTTGAGACAGGGCCGGGAAAGATATTCGCCTTCCCGCTGAGCAAAGGGGACATAGAGTCATTCATAAGGGGCGAGATAGAATTTTTTGGCTCCGGTGGGGGCACATTAACGGTAAAGCTTAACGGAAGGGGCATCTACAACGACGTGCCGGATGGCGTTACAAAGGTCGTCTTCAACTTCTCCACAGCGCCGCTGATTATAGGGGAGAACATACTTTCATTTGACGCCGATCGGCAGTCGATGATTAACGGAGCCAAGCTCTCTCTATTCCTTCTGAAGGAACAGACTGCAAGCGAGAGGGAGTTCAACATAACTCAGGAGCAGTTGGAAAACCTGAGGAAAGGCGGCGGCAAGATTGATGTGAATGTCAACTTCATCTTCAGGGAGGGAAGGCTGGGCGTGGCACTCAACGGGAAGCAGTTGGGGGAGATATCGCCTATTGTAGGAGCGAATGCCTTGGCATTCAGGGCGGAGGATGTCGTACAGGGCAAGAACACGCTAACCCTCACGGGAACCGGGGAGTTCGAGGTAAGTTCCGTCAAGGTTGGCTTTCTGAAGAAATAGCGGATTCATAGACTGGTGCCTCAAATGAAGGCCTGTTAAAAGGGAAACCCAAAGTCCCTTCAGCCTCCGGTGTGGATTCCTACCTCTTTATACATGGTTAACTATAGGCAAAAAGCAATAAATTCGAGTGGAAAAGCAAAAACAAAAATCAAACAAAAAAGCAAACAGCTTTATCAGCCGCCGATTCGGAAGACCTTGGTGCCGCAGTTGGGGCACTCGCCTTTGATCGCTTTGCGGCCGTTCTTCATCGTGATATCTTTTGCATTCTTTATTTCCCTCTGTGTTTTGCACTTGACGCAATATCCCTTGGCCATCAGACCTCCCCTCCTTTTGGAATTAGTATATAACGGCGAAGTTCTTTATAAGCGTATCGAAAATGTTAAAAATAGTTTTTTGCTCTTTAAAAGTTTTAAAATAAATATTTTTTAAAAGGGCAGAGAAAAAACAAATATTTGCGCTATTCATTTTTCCAAAGCTTAAATAATAGCGAATAAAATATTTGGTATGGCAAAACTGCATTTTGCAACTTTCGAACGCATCCTCAAAGAAAGCAAGAAAGGGATAAGGGTTTCGGATGATGCAACGAAGGAGTTTATTGAAGTTATGGAACGCATAACGAAGTCCATAGCAAGCGAGGCGCTGGAGCTTGCACTGCATGCGAACCGCAGGACCATAATGCGCAATGATATAAGGCTTGCCGCAAGGAAATGGATTGAGAAGGTTTAATTCGGCACCCACGTATCCGCTATACCGTCACCGTCTATGTCCTCGCAAATGCCTTCGTCCTGATTTCTGCAGAGGCCAGCGCAGCAAACACCGCTTTCGCACTGAACATCAGAGGAACATCCGGCTTTTGGGCCTTCACTTGTTGTGCCTTCTTTGAACGCTGATTTCCTTTCTTTGCTGCAGCCAAGCTGCTCGTTCCTGTAGATT
>CAYUWT010000049.1:0-7128 GCA_964448625.1 uncultured archaeon | reverse complement strand
GGGAGGTGAAACAATAGGGAATTAGGGAGTTTCAGCAAAATTTGTTACACTCCCGTAACATTGGACAGGCACATGCTTTACAACAAGCAACTGCAGAAAGAGTTCGGTATTCTAATCCTGCATCCGCAGGATTTTCTGTAAAAAAAATTCAATGGAATTTGGCCAGTCCGTGCTTGACCTTCTCTAAGACCCTGTGCTTAACCAACTCGCAGTAAACAGCGTTCAGTTCCGGGTCGTCAAAATACCGTTCTTTGCCTTTCATGTTTAGAGATAGGTGCAAAAGCTTATAAATGCGTTTCCTTTGCTCTTAAGACTTCCTTGCTTTTTTGTATGCAGCAGTCCACTTCCTTTCCTTCCCCTCCCTGCCCATTTTAAAATTTTTCTCGCATTTGGAGTTGCAGAAGTAAAACACCTTTCCGTCGTTCCTTGCGAACATCTTCCCGCTGCCCTCCGGGAGGCTGTTGCCGCAGAACGAGCATTTGTAGGCCATGGTTTAGCGGAATGCAGACTCCGTGTCCATTCCCGTTTCCTTTAAAATTATTATATCCCCCTTCTTCAGCGGGCCCACAACATTCCTTGTTATAATCTTCCCCCTGTCATCCCCTTCCAGCACCCTTGCTCTCACCCTGCTTACCCCCTTTATTCCCAGCTTCCCTGCGACAGAAACAACCTCAGCGCTAATTGTCATACCTTATTCCTTCTTCAGCTCCGCCACCGCATTCGAAAGGCTTTTGAGCGCAGCGCTGCCCTCGCCTGCGTCTATTACGGATATAGCGCTGGTCGCAACAGGTATACCAGCCGATTTTCCCAGATCTTCCTTGGACGGGACGAATATGAAGGGTATCTGCTTCTCCTCGCATATGACCGGAAGGTGCATCACTATTTCTTTCGGGTCAACATCCTCCGCTATGAAAACAAATTTAGCTATACCGCGCTCTACAGATTTCGTGGCCTCGTTGACCCCTTTCCTTATCTTCCCCGTCGTGCTGGCCATTCTTACGGTGTCCAGCGCTTTTGTCACAATTTCTCTCGGAACATCTGCCATATTTTCGCACCTAATTTCCTGAACTTTAAAGTTCGGGTAGTTGTTCTCCACCTTGCAAAGCAATTATAGAATATGCGGGCTTAGGTTTAAAAAGGTGTTTTGAAGGCAGCGTTCTGGATAGCGAGCATAATGAAAAGCGCTATCTTGATATCACGCGGCACACATTCCGGTCAAAATTAAGCCCTCTCTTCACCATGTTTGTCTCAACCCTTTTGGCGCCGAAGGCCTTCACAAGGTAGTCTATGGCAGCCTCGGTGTCGAAAGGCCTGCATGAGAATATGTCTATGAAGACGTAATCCTGGTCGGGGAATGTGTGGATGCTTATATGGCTCTCCGCAATCATGACAAAACCGCTATATCCCGGGGTTGTGGCAAACTTGTCCACCCACTCCACAATGAGCGGTTCCATGATTTTGGTCATTCCCAGCATTTCAGGGAGGCCATCCAAAATGTTATAAACAACTTCCCTGCTTGCCAGCTTCTCGAAATCGCATCTGCTTGCGTCTATCGTTATGTGAGGACCGAAAACCTGTTCCATCTCACGCTCCAGTGTGTATTTAACTTCCCGAACATTAGTGTTCGGGTAATTAATTTGATGTTATAATTTAATGCTGGATTAGTTTATAAGCTTTTCCCTCCTGCCGGTTAGCGAAAATACCTCCTTTCAAAACAGGCATGCTGCAATGGTATTTTTTGAGGGAAATTTTGGGAAAACTACCGAACCTTAAGGTTCGGGACAGTTTAATCCAGCTC
The DNA here is from genome assembly GCA_964448625.1 of uncultured archaeon. Classification (GTDB taxonomy): domain Archaea; phylum Aenigmatarchaeota; class Aenigmatarchaeia; order QMZP01; family QMZP01; genus CAYUWT01. The sequence goes on along the minus strand of CAYUWT010000049.1, from coordinate 5,330 downwards.
CCTCAGAAACTCCTGCCCTTTTTTCGTGACAATGAAGACTGTCCCCATGCCTTCGACAACCTGCATATATCCGCCACCCTGCAGCCTGGCCAGACTGACATCCTTCGGTGAGAAGCCGTTATCCGCAAGGAAGGAATTTATCTCCTGCCTGGTCACCAGCTTCCTTTCGGCAACAAGCCCGAGAACCTTCCTCTCCGCCTCGGAAAACCCGTTGGTTATCATGCCCCGAATAAATATTTGTCTCACTCCTCTTATATTGCTTTGCCTATTAAACTTCCCGCACATTAATGTGCGGGTAATCAATCTCCCCCTCGAAAAGGAAATCGCCGCCAAGATTCTTCACCTTTGCATTTTTTATCCTTATGCATTCCTCCAGCCTCTTTATGCCCTCCCCTGCCACTGCCGCTGTTTCCTTCCCTCCGAATATTTTCGGGGCGACAAAAAACGCAACCCTGTCAGCTAATTTTTCTTTCAGCAGGCTCCATGCGATTTCCCCTCCCCCCTCCGCAAGCACGCTGCTTATCTTTCTTTCCCCAAGCCTTTTCAGCAGCAGCCTCAGGTCAACCCTTCCGTTTTTCCCCCGCAACTCCAGTACTTCAGCTCCCCTCCCTTCCAGCATTTTTCTTGTTTTGCCTTCCACAGAAACGCAGGCTATCAGCGTTTTTTGCCTTGCTGTGTCAAGTATTTTGGAATTTGACGGTATCCTTTCAGGATTGCCTGCAATTACCCTCAATGGGGAAGCACCTTCAGCTGAAAGGGAAGGGTTGTCCATTATCACAGTATTTACCCCCAGCATGATTGCCCCCGCAACCTTTCTCATTTCATGGACCAGCCTTCTTGAAGATTCATTTGATATCCATCTGCTCTCCCCGCTGCCGGTTGCTATCTTCCCGTCAAGGCTCATGGCAAGCTTGAGGACAACGAAAGGCATGCCTGTGGTTATCCATTTTGCATAGGGCTCATTCAGTTTCCTCGCCTCCTTTTCCATGATACCGGCCTCAGCCTCTATCCCGTTTTCTTTCAGCTGCGCAATGCCTTTCCCGTTTACCTTCGGATTCGGGTCCTCCATTGCAGCATAAACCCTTTTTATACCTGCCCCGATTATTTTCCCTGCGCAGGGCGGCGTCTGCTTGTCAAGGTGGCAGCAGGGCTCAAGCGTGACATACATATCAGCGCCTTCAGCTTGCCCCCCTGCCATTTCTATGGCCAGAACCTCTGCATGCCTGCCCCCGTATTCTTTGTGGTACCCTTCCCCGACTATTTCCCCTCCTTTCACAATAACGCAGCCCACCCTGGGATTGGGGGCTGTCCTCTCTCCCATCTCAGCAAGCCTCAAGGCACGCTTCATGAAACTTTCATGGTCTTGCATACTGCAGCAAATAATAATATCTCATATATCTAGCAGGTGGCCCATCTTCCTCTTCTTTGTGCTGAGGTAACGCTGGTTGTGCCTGTTTGGCCTGACTGTTACAGGCACCCTATCTGAAACAGTTATCCCGTAGCCTTCCAAACCCACAATCTTGCGCGGGTTGTTTGTCAGCAGGCGCATGCTCTTCACACCCAGATCAACCAGTATCTGCGCCCCCAGTCCGTATTCCCTCAGGTCCATAGGGAGACCCAACTTCTCGTTCGCCTCTATGGTATCATGCCCCATATCCTGCAGCTCATAGGCGCGGAGTTTATTAATCAGCCCGATACCCCGCCCCTCATGGTGCGGGATGTAAAGAAACACACCTCTCCCCTCCTTTGCGATTCTCGAAAGGCTCGCATCCAGCTGTTTTCCGCAGTCGCACCTCAGGCTGCCTAACGCATCCCCTGTGAGGCATGCTGAGTGCACCCTCACCAGTATATCCTTCCCGTTTCCAATCCCCCCTTTGACAAGCGCGACGTATTCCCTCCCGTAAACCTTGTCCCTGTAGCCGTAGCATGCAAAGAGGCCGTGCTTTGTTGGGAAGCGCGCTCTGGAAACCTGCTCAACCAATATCTCCCGCTTCAGCCTGTAGCCTATCAGGTCCTTTATCGTGATTATCTTCAGCCCCTGCCGCTTTGCGAAATCCATCAGCTCAGGAAGGCGTTTCATTGTGCCATCCTCGTGCATTATCTCGCAGATGACCCCTGCAGGCTCGAGACCCGCAAGCCTCGCCAAATCCACTGCAGCCTCCGTATGGCCTGCGCGCTGCAACACACCCCCTGAGACTGCGACCAGCGGAAATACGTGGCCAGGCCTGTAGAAATCAGCGGGCTTTGCATTCTTGGCCACAGCCTTCTGTATTGTAAGGGCGCGGTCATGTGCGGAAATGCCTGTAGCAGTTTCCCTGTGGTCTATGGAAACAGTGAATGCAGTCCCGTGCCTGTCCTTTGAGGTGGACATAGGCTCCAGCTCAAGCTGCCTTGCCTTCTTCTCTGTGACAGGCATGCATATCAGGCCTCTCCCGTGCTTGGACATGGAGTTTATTATTTCAGGCGTTGCCATCTGTGCCGCGCAGACCAGATCGCCTTCGTTCTCCCTCCCTTCATCATCCACCACAATAGCCATCCTGCCCTTCTTTATCTCCTTAACCGCTTCCTCTATTGTATCAAATCCGCCTTTCATAGTCATTTTTATCCCCATTTTTTCAGGCTTACAGCCATCCCGTCTTCCAGTGGAACAACAACGTGGAGCAGCCTGCCGTCTTTGCCGCAGGCTTTGTTGTATCCCTCCACCTCCTCCCAGAGGGCATTATCCGCAGCCAGCACGCCTCCTTTGCTGAGCCTTTCAATGCAGTGCGGAAGCGCTTTTATGTACTCGCTTTTCTGTATATCAAGGAATATGAAGTCAAATTCCTCTTTGGAACTCTTCAGGTATTCTATGGCATCCCCCTTCACAAACTCAACATTCTTCACTCCAGCCCTTTCAAGGTTATCCTCTGCCTCCTCCTGCCATTCCCTGCTGGAATCCACAGTTATTATCCTGGCCTGAGGAGCAGCTATGGCCAATATTAGTGTTGAGTACCCTATGGCAGTCCCAAGCTCCAGGATATGCTTCGGCTCCCTTATGTTCGCCAGTATTTCGAGAAACATGCCTTTGACCGGGCCGCATATAGGCACAGCGCGTTTGTGCCCTTCTCTCTCAAGCTCCCTGAGCATCATTTCCATTTCCATGCAGATAATTTCCCTGCAAGCTTTTTAATACCATCAGCCAATTAAATAACAGAGTGAAATGAAGAGGCTTTTCCCCATCCTGCTGGTTGGTCTGGCTCTTGCGGTTATGGCAGCCGCAAACGGCAATGATGAGGAGAAGCCCAGAATAAAGACAGTGGGCCTCATGGGCCACGGTTTAGCGACAGGCGTTGGCGACCCTGCGAATTTCGAGCTTGTCAGGGCAGGGGTTGCAAGGGTTGTGGTGAAGTTAGGCGGGCAGGAGAAAATAGTCCCCGCAGGCGTTTTCTTTTTCGGGGAGCAGAAATTCCGCTTAAGGAATGTTGCGATTGCGAACAAATCAATATCAGCAGACATATATTCCGGTAATCAAAGCATCGGCAGTTTGCGGGCTGAGCTTGTTGCAAAGCCTTCCAGTGATGTGTGGTTCGGGAAGCTTTCCCTGAGTGGCACGGATTACAACCTGTACATATTAGGCGTGCGCAGGCTGCACAATGCGCACGAGATAGGGGAGAATGCAAGAGAGCTCTGTAGCGAAAACCCTGAGGAATGCGGCGAGTTCAGGAACGCAAGCGGGATAGGCAACACGTGCGATAACCTGAATGCAACGAACTGCAGGGACAAGATAAAGGAGTTCTGCGAGTACAACACTGAAGACAGGAGATGCATTGCGATCCACAGGGTATATTGCACAACGCACCTCGAGGACTCGAGGTGCAGGGAACTGCTGAAGAAATATTGCGAACTCACGCAAAGGCCTGACAGGCCTGAAGTATGCGAGAGATTTTTTGAAAAATTCAGCGAGATGAAGGAGAGGGAAGAAGGTAAAGGGGATATAAGGGAATGGGCAATGGAAAAGCGCGAGGAAACGAGAAAGAAGGCGATGGAGTTGAGGGAAAGGCTGAGGGAGAGGTTCAGGGTAAATACAACAACTGGAGAGACTGAAAGCGAAACAGCTGTTGGGACAGGGAGTTCTGGAAGAGGGGTAGGTACAGGCACTCAGGAGGAAGGTTGAGATGAAAGACGCAGCCAAAAAAACGCTTGCTGCGCTCGCAATTATAATATTAGTTCTCGCAGCTGCGCTCCTTTTTGCAGGGCAGAAAGGGGCGCTTCAGCCGGGCGGAGAAGAGCCTGTTGAGCCTGCGCCTGTCACAGGGGACATCGAGGCCCAGGCAGGTGCTGCTGTAGAGGAGGAGCTTGAGCAGACCCTTGGGACATTGGCATTTAACGACTTGGAGTCCCAGATTGCCCAGTAAGGCAGTTTATCTATCTTTCTACATATGAAAGCTGATATCCAGCCGCCTTTAACGCTGGTGGCATTTGCCATACTTGTTCTTGCCGTTGGCATTATGGTTCAGCAGTCAGGGCCATACAAAAAGCAGCGCGAAACCCAGCCGGAAAATAAAATAGCAAAAGAGCCTCATGCTCCTAAGCCGGCAAAAGGATTTCCCTCTCTGATAAACGAGAGTCCATGGCCTCCTGAAGCGCCTCCAGCTGTTTCCGAATCACAGCAGTCAAGAGGCATTTCTGATTTGCCCCCACAGGAACAGAATGAGCCGGCAGCAACGCAGCAGTCTCCTCAGCCGCAAACCGGCAGCACAACAGCTTCACCACCGGAAAGCACAGATATAGAGAACCAAGCAATGGCTGCTGTGGAGGAGGAGCTAGAGGAGACCCTTGGCAGCCTGACGCTTGAGGAGCTCGAGACGCAGCTTGCGGGATAAAGCTGCTTTTTTTCTATATAACTATTATATCCCCATCTTCCCCATCGGGGACGCACAGCATCCCGTTCTCCTCCAGCGGGTTTGTTATGTCAAACACGCCTGAGCTTGAGCTGAAGGACTGCGTCTGGTTGAGGGGGTTGGAGACCGCAACCTCAAAGAACACATCAAAGAAGCTCTCAACTAGGAAATCCCCCCCTTCTATGAGAACCCCTCCGCCTGCGCCTCCGTGGCTTTCCTCCCCTCCGAAAAGAGGCGTATGGCCTACACAGCCTATCGTCCGGTTGGGAGCGATGTTGAAGGCGCCATCAGGCAGATGCGCCTCTACATCAAAAAACACATCAAAGAAGCTCTGGCCGGGGAGCAACTGGCCATTGGCGCTTGAGTTCTTCAGTTTGGCCACACCCTCAACAGGCTGTATCCCCGTGAGCTCCATGCAGATTATTTCCGTGTCTATGGTTATCGGGATAT
>CAYUWT010000048.1:0-7130 GCA_964448625.1 uncultured archaeon | reverse complement strand
GCATTTGCTATTTCTGTAACATGGCGGAGTATGTCCGCTTCGCTTTTTGCCTCCCGCACAATGATCCTGCCGTTTGAGAAAACCATAAGTGTCATGCCATCATTCTTTATCCTTGCCAGCCCGAGTTCCTTTGAGCAGCCCAAATCAGGGTAAATTGCTTTCAGCCTGCTGAACATGAATTCTGGATCAACAGGGCTGCCAAGCCCGAGCATCACCTCGGCCATCTTCCTGTTCTTGTCGGTTACGCACGGCTTTATATAAGTGAGTCTGTAGCCTTCCCTTACCCTGCTTATTGTCAAAGTCTCGCCTTTCATAATCAACTTCACGGACTTTAAAGTTCTGGATATAATTTATCGATATTATCTTTAGGCTGCACCCTATATTATATATGAAGCCTTTTGTTATTACAGTTTTCCTGCTTATTGCCCTTGCTTCGCTGGTTGTGCTTTTTGGATTTGCAAATAATGGGAGCGTTCTTACAGCATCGGAGGTGCTGAAGGAGTCAAAATCGCTCCTCGGGAAAACAGTTTCTATAAAGGGTTTTGCAAAGCCTTTCATAACCATTTGCACAAAAACAGCATGCCCTGCGTCAAACCCCTGCTGCAATTCCTGCGGGGCTTCCCTTTCCATTGAAAGCGGAGGGGCTTCCATAGAATTGAGGGGCTCATCTGAAGGGATGGAGATAGGATGCTCGGGAAATGAATGTTCCCTTGAATGCAGGCCTCTCCGGGAAGGAAGGGAATACATAGTGACAGGGAAGTTCAAAGAATCCTTAGGAGAGGTTTTTATTGAGGCGGAGGGGTTCAGGGAGGTATGAAGGTTGCAGGTTGCATACTCTTGCTGGTGGTTTTCGCGATTCTGATATTTTCCTTATCGGCTGCGGAGCAGGGCGGATACAAAAAAACGGCAAACATAATATTCCTCAAGAACCGCATAATTGAGCCGCAAAAAATATTTGACATCGGGAGGCCTTTCCGCCTCTTTTCTGAAAAGAATGAAGGGCTTGGGCTCCATGCTATAGCATCCTTTGATTCCATATTGAGCGCTGAGGAAAGGGCAGAAGCGGAAAGAAAGGGCATGAAGCTGCTCGAATACATACCGGAGAATTCATGGATTGTTTATTTTGACGGGACTTATGAGGATGCCGGGAACATAAAAAAGCTGGCATATCTGGGCAGGGTCATGCCTGCGGATAAAATATCCCAAAGAATACCTCAAAGGCTTGCAGGCAGTGGAAAAAGTATTCATGTAAATGTGGTGTTTTTCAGGGATATAGGGAAAGAGCGGGCTGAAGGCATTCTGGATGGGTTTGAGGTATTTGAAAAGGTTGCGGAAAACATTTATGAGATTGAGGCGGATTATGAGGCTGCAAAACGGCTTGCCTATCTTGATGAAGTGCAATGGGTGGAGCCTGCTTATGCAAAGCTTGCGATTCACAATGATGGTGCGAGGGCTGCTGCGGGGGTAAATGCTGTGCAGGCTTCTCCATACGGCCTCAACGGGACAGGGGTTGCGGTGGCTATGTGGGATGCCGGGTATGCGAATCATTCTGACTACAATTCCCGCGCGACCATAGGGGACCCAGGCGAGGGTAGCAATCATTTCCATGCAACGCACGTGGCCGGCACGCTTGCCGGAAATGGCAATTTGAGCGCGTCTAAAGGAGGTAGTGTTTACCAATGGAGGGGGATGGCAACAAACGCCACTCTTATAACCTATGAATGGCCCAACAGCCTTGCAGAGATATTTGATGAGACAAACCATTCGGTTGCCGCATACGGAGCTGTCATTTCCTCGAATTCCTGGGGGTATGATGTCAGTTCAACGGGGTGTGATGAGGGGCTGGGGGATTATGATTCCTTCAGCCAGGCGTATGACCTCCTTGTAACAGGGAACAGGTCTTATGTTGAAAACCCCCTAACAATAGTTTTCTCCGCAGGGAATGAAAGGGATGACACGAACTGCAACCAGAGCGCAATACTTTATAACACGACCGCAGGCCCCGGGGGCACAGCAAAAAACGTGATAACCGTCGGGGCTGTCAATTCCAATGACAATTCAATGACATCGTTCAGCTCATGGGGGCCTGTTGAGGACGGGAGGATAAAACCGGAGGTTGTGGCGCCGGGCAGTGAGGCAGGAGGTGATGGGGGGATAAAATCAACCGGGACATCATCTGATTATACTGTGCTTTCCGGAACCAGCATGTCAGCTCCTGCTGTCAGCGGGATTGCGGCCCTCATTTATCAGGAGTTCAGAGCCAGAAACTCAAATAGTAACCCCCTTCCTTCGGCTGTGAGGGCCCTGCTGGTGCATACCGCAAAAGACCTTAATGAAACAGGGCCGGATTACACAACAGGCTACGGGCTTGTCAATGCAACAGCGGCTATTGATGTTATAAGGCTGGATGTTAACGGGAGCGAGTATATTGCTGAAGGCAATCTGACCCAGAACGGCCAGAACAGGAGTTACAAAGTGTTTGTCGGCCAAAACCAGACTCTAAGGGTAACGCTTGCATGGGATGACTACCCTGCGAGCGTTTCGGCCTTTAAAACGCTGGTGAATGACCTTGACCTTGTTGTGCTGAACCCTTCTGGACAGCGTTATTATCCGTGGACTCTTGAGCCGACAAGGCCTGCAGCGTCTGCTGTGCGGAACCGCACAGACAGCACGAATGTTATAGAGGTTGTGGAGGTTGCGAATGCCACGGGAGGCATATGGACTATAGCAATGAATGCAACCTCTCTTCCCCAGCCGAACCAGAGCTTCTCTGTTGTGAGCAGCCATGACCTTGCAGGCGTGCCTTCTGTTTCTCTTGCAACGCCTCAGGAAGGCCATGTTTCCCTTTCAGGGGGCGTTAATTTTACATGCACGGCTGCGGACAGCATTGCGCTGAAGAATATGACTCTTTACACAAACATATCAGGGAGTTTTGCGGCAAACCAGACATTCGGAATAAGCGGAACGCAGAACTCCTCCTCATGGAACCTTACCGGCCTGCAGGATGGTTTGTTTATCTGGAGCTGCCTTGTTTATAACACCAACAGCATACCTGCATGGGCAGATTCGAACAGGACCTTTGCGGTTGACAGGGGGCCTTACTGGTCAAGCAATATCTCTTCCTTCCCTTCCGCTTATTCTCCTTCCCAGCCCTCTTTCTTCAACATAACATGGAACAGCTCCCACGGGATTTCTGCCGTTTACATTGAAGGGAACTGGAGCGGTCAAAAAAACCATACAATGCAGAATGCAAACGGCACATACAGGTATAATGAGACCCTGCCTGCCGGCTCTTTCTACTGGAAGTCATATGCCAACACAACAAACAATGCGTGGAACTCTACTCCTTCGTTTTATTTTTCCATAGCCAAAGCTGCAAGCCCCCTCAGGCTGTTTTTGAACGGGAGCGAGGGCAATATCTCTGTGAATCAAAACTCGAGTGTAAATATCACCGCTATCCTTTCTGTTACAGACAGTATTGCGGTTTATGTGAACGGGACGCTGCGTGTAAATGGTTCCTCTCCGCTCACAAACATAACAATATTTGCCGAGGCCGGCACCTTCAATGTAACGGCAATTTACGGGGGCAATGAAAACTACACGGCCAACAGCACAACACGTTATGCGGTTGTGAACGATACCCAGCTGCCTGTAATAACAAGTATGGATATTTTTCCGCCACTTACAACAGTGGGAGGAAACATGACAGTAACTGCAGGGATAACAGATAATGTGAATGTGACATATGCTGAATACAACACAACAGCTGCCCAAATAAACGGCACTCTGATAAGGCAGGGGAATGTTTATAATGCAACTGTAAATACAATAGGCCTTGCGGCAGGGGACTACAATGTTACCGTAACGGCAAGGGATGGGGCTGGCAACTCGGCCAATTCCTCTGTTGCATTCAAAGTAGGCGGCATCAGAAACATTACAATACGCGCTCTGGACAGGAATGCCTCTTCGGCCAATGTCACAGGCATAAGGCTGGTTTATAACAACAGGTCAGAGGCCTACAACCAAAGCCAGCAGAACTCTTCCTCCTTCAGCAGCACTCTTGCAGCCGGTGTGTGGGATATAGCTATGCTGGCTGATTTTAATTTTACAGTATTCTCCATAAACGTTTCGGATAACATCACTGTCAACCTCACCCATGATTTTAATATGACTGCAGGATCCCTGCCTGCTTCCGTAAGAGCTTTCATAAGCGCCGCTGCCATTGAATCAAGCATATCCTTCTCAAGGGCTGTTATCAACATATCTTACAATGAAGCAGTGTTTGTCAATGAAAGCAGGATAGCTGCCTATGCATGCCACAGCTGGAGCATTTCAAACAGAACCTGCCTTTCCACGTGGCAGAATGTCAGCGCAAATGCAACATTTTATATTTTTGCGAATATGGTTTCCATCGTCACGAATAATCTTTCGGCATTCGCTGTTGCCGAAACAGCAGTCTGCGGTGATGGGATTATGGATGATGGCGAGAGCTGCGACGGGAATAACCTTAACGGCCAGACATGCCAGAGCAGGGGTTTTTCAGGAGGAACATTGTCCTGCAGCGCGTGCTCTTTTGTTGAAACCGGTTGCACATCCGCATCTTCTTCGGGTTCGGGGGGAGGTGCGGGCGGGGGGGGTGGCGGCGGCGCATCAAATGCAAAAGCAGAGACAAAAAACAATACAGGCGAGGCTCAAAATAAAACAAATGTGCAGGCAGCCCAATGCACCGCCTCTTCTGTATGCGAAGGGAAATTATTCAGGCAATGCATAGAGGGCGGGTGGGTTGATACCGGGTGTGAAGGAAGCTGCACCAGTTCAGGCTGCATAACCGAAAAGCCATTGGCTTGCAGTGGAAGCGAAAGAAAATGCAGTGGCAATGTGCTGGAGACCTGCGTAAACGGCGAATGGCATGCTTATGAGTGCGGATACGGCTGTGAAAATAACGCCTGCATAAAAATGAGGGAGCATGCTCCTTTGGATATGCCTTTATTCGCAACGGCAGGTTTTGCTGCCATGATAATTCTAGTCTTCGTGCTGCTCTACACCTTCCTTCAGTTTGAAAGGACCCACAGGAAGCACCGGCACCATTCCCAAAGCCTTATTTAGCATGCGGGCAAATTATAAAGAATGAAAGCGGTTTCTGCCTTGATATCAAGCGTGCTTCTCATGGCTGCTGTCATAGCGGCCATCTCCATAATGCTTGCGGGAATAAGGCCTGCGGTTACATCCCTGCAGGACAGCATTCTGCTGGACCAGATGGAGGGCTCGCTGCTGTCAATAGATTCTGCCGTTAAAAAAGTGGCTGCAGAGCCTGAGGGCAGCAGGCGCACCATGGCCTTGAAAATCGCAAAGGCCAGGCTTGTTGTCAACGGTTCGGAGGATTCCATTGAATATCTGCTTGAGACCGATTCAGAAGCAATGTCACCCAGAACCTCAGCTCATACAGGCAGCCTTGAAGTCATATCCCAGCCGGGAATTAAGTCTTTTGAGGGCAACTACACGCGTGGAGGGAATAATATAGCAGCCTATATACTTGAAAACAGACACCTCAAAGCATATTTCCGGTCTGCCGGTTCTCGCGAAGCCCATACTCCCATAAACACAAGCGGATTGCTTCTTGCGGTTTACCAGAAGGATCTGGATTTGTGGCAGGAAGGTATTCTGGAGGTTTCGGTTGACGGGCAGGAGGCGTCAAAGGCAGGTCTTGGATATACAGAGCTTGCGGAAAGGGGTGAAGGTCTCCCTTATGCGACGGTTTCTGCATATGTCAACTCGAGCTACATGCAATATTATGTGAACTTCACACTTGAATCAGGCATGGACTTTTTGCAGATAAGGGGAGGGGCTGCATGAAAGGGGTTACGCCGCTTATAGCAGTGGTCATACTTATTGCCGTTACGCTGAGCGTTGGAGTGCTTGTCGCCAACTTCATCATGAACCTTTCCCAGAGGGTGGTTGAGCATACGTCATCGGATATAGAAACAGGCATCAGATGCGGCAATGCAGCGCTTGATTTTGATGCATCCTTCGGGAGCTTGGGGGTTGACTGGGATTTCGGAGGCGCTGACAGGCTTGATGTGAAGGTTGTCAATACAGGAACAGTTAACCTCTATGGGTTCTCAATAGAGGCTGTGATTAACAGTGGGGGAACAGCGGTAAAGGAGCTTGGAGTGCAGGCAGGATATGATAGGCCGCGCAACAACCCGCTCAGGCCGGCGCAGAGCGCTATGCTAAAAGCGAACATAACGGAGAATCTTGCGGGAACGCTGGAATCAGTAAAGGTTTTGAATGAGGCCTGCCCTGCTGTTTTTGTGGAGAGGGAAATATAGCGCAATTATGGAAATGAAAATAAGATATGCAGCAGAAAGCGATTTGGATTTTCTGGTTGAGGGAAGGAGGCAGATCAGAATTGCGGAGAAAAGAACGCATATTGAGAACGGCAGGAGAGACAGGTGGGAACTGAAAGGGGCTATAAGGAAAAAGAATGTAAGGGTAATGGAAACTGGAAGAAAGCCTGCGGCTTTCCTCTGGTTCAGGCCGGGTTTCAAAGTGATGTATATGGACAATTGCCTGTGGGTCCATCTGGTATATGTTAAAGAAGAGTTCCGCAGGAGGGGGCTTGGAAGGCTGCTATATGAGGATGCGGAAAAAATCGCAAAAAGCATGGGCTTGTACAAGATTGTTATAGATGTGTTTGAGGCCAACAGGGATTCCGCAGAGTTCCACAAAAAGATAGGTTTTGAGCCCCTCTATACCATTTACCAGAAGAACATTTAGGCTGCATCTGAAGACTATTCCATCTCTATGAATTCAGTCTTTACCGTCTTCATGGAGCTTAGAGACTTTGTTTTTGCGATGCCTTTGACAGACAGCACACTTTTGACAAATTGATAATATTCTTCAATGTTGTTGGTGCGGATCTTGGCAATGATTTCCCAGTCGCCGGTAATGATGTCCGCACTCTCGACCTGGGGCAGCCTGGCCAGCATCCTAGCTATTCTTTCCGGATTGGCATACTCTTCAGGCGACAAGCTCATCAATACAAATGTGCAGAAGCCCTTGCCAATTTTCTGATAGTCTGAACTACTCAGGGCTGAAGCCCTGAGGGTCCACTAGCCTGCGTACTGTTC
>CAYUWT010000047.1:1765-7130 GCA_964448625.1 uncultured archaeon | reverse complement strand
ATACTTATTGGTGAGGTGGTTGATAAGTTTGAGATTGGCGGTTAGCTACTATAATATAACAGCCGCCTTCTTAACAGGAACTATGTGGGGAGCAATCCGGACTTTGCGAGAAACAGGAAAACAGCAAGGGTTGCGGTGACCATTACAAGGCTGTGCTTTGTGCCTGCAACAACCGAGTTTTCCCCAAGCTGGCCTGCTATGAGCCCTATGAATATCGCGAGCACAAGGACAACCGAGAAAAACAGGGAGATATAATAAGTCCCTATGCCCTGCTCCCTGCCCAGAAGAACCCCCACAGAGGAGAAAAGGCTGCAGGGGAAGGCTGAGTAGCTGCGTTCGCAGGGGTCTGACAAGCTGCTGAGCGGGAAGCCTGTAAGGGAAACCTCCCCTGCCTGGTTCTGCACCATAGGGATCATGACAAAGGCGGTGATTATGGAAACGCCCATGAACATCGCAAATATGCCGTACATTATCATGACCTGCTGCCTGGTCATGCTCTTGCGTTCAGCCTCTATTTCTTTGAAAAGCGATATGTTCATCGCTATGGAATCGAGGGTGGCTGTGACATTCCCCCCGGACTTGTGGGACTCCCTTATTATGTCAAGCGATTCCGATATCAGGCGGCTGCGCTTCACCCTCTCCCCCAATATCTCGAGCGAGCGGAGGAAGCTTGTTCCCCACTCCATCCTGTTCCTCATCTTCCTCACCTCGTCTGTAAGCTTGCCGAAGCTGGAGCGGCTCACAATCTTCACCGATTCCTCGAAGGACATGCCGCTCCTTGTCGCGTCAGCAAGGGCCCTTATAAAATTCGGGAACTCCTTTTCAAGGGCCTGCAGCCACACGAATTCAGAATAGCGGAAGAGGAAAAGAGGGAGTATGAACGCAAAGACCGATATGACCACAAGGTTGACCAGCACGCCTGAATCCCCTATGAGAAGGCCGGCTGATATGAGGCCCGCGCTTGCCAGGGCTGAAATGAGCAGTATCCTCTGCTGTTTTCCCAGAACCCTTTTCTCTCCTTTCTCTTTCTTACGGGCAAACATGGCCTACTCCGATGGCGATATGCTTTTGAGGATTATTATGAACGCCATTGAAACGAGGGGTATGAGGAAAAACACCAGAAAAGTCTGTATGAACAGCACCTGAAAACCGGCAAGCGGCGCCATTATTGCGGTAAGCACTATGAACAGGACGGTCCCGACAACCACAAGTGTTATGTATATCTCCGTGTAAAGGGATATCGACTTGGAATAGTCATTCAGTGTGCGCCTGTATTTGTTCATTAGCGCTTCTGTTTTTGATTTCAGGTATTCTTCGAGGTTGCCGCCGCTTGTCACCACTGTAGAGAGCCCCCAGAGCAGGTCGGCAAAATCAGTTGAAGGAGAACTGGCAGCAGTCCTCTGCAAGGCATGGGAGAGGTTCTGCCCCAGCGATTTTACGTTCGTGTAAATCTTCTTCGCCTCCTTCCCTATCACCCCGCTTTTCAGCGACAATATCCTGAAAATCTCCACAGGGTTCAGGCCGCTGCTCGCGCTGGTGGCCATATAAAAAGCTGCGAAAGGCAGGCTGCGGTCTATCTCCTTCCTTATGCCTGCTGCCTTCATTCCCGGGTAATAAAAGCCCGCAAGCAGAACAGCACCGGCTAAACAGCATGCTATAATGAAACCTGTTGTGAATGCGTAGGCTGTGTTGGCCGCGAGATCCGGGGGGAGCAACACGCCGAGGAATGCCCATGCAAGAAAGGAAAGGATGAAAGTGAGGAGGGTAAGGAAGAGTATTGTGCTCATATAATCTGCCACTGGCACGGGTATCTTCCCCTTCCTGAGGTTTTCCCCAAGCGAGTCGAAGTAGTCTATATGCGGCTCCACTATCGGGCGGAAGAGCGTCGAGGCTGTGCGGGTCAGCATACCTGTTTAAATTAGTCGCTGTATGTTAATTAAGGTTTTAGCCTCCGTAAACCATTTCGAGCACATTCTCCGGATCCGTGTGGTAGGCCTGTATTATCCTGTCCACCTCCCTGAAATCATAAACATTGTTCTCGAACATCCATTCCAGTATCTTCTTCCTCCTGTGCAGCTCATGCTGTATCTCTTCCTCTCCAGCACCTGTCCTGCCTGCTATCTTGCGCAGCACAGCCGAGCCTTCCTTTGCGGCAAAGGTGTCCTTCACGGGGTCCCATGAGAATATCTCCCTTGTAATCGGCCTTGTTTCCTCCACTCCTGCAATCTCCAGTATCGAATCAGCTCTCCTCACATCCGCGCCATGAAGCCTTGCAAGGGAGAGGAAAACCACAATATCTATGTTTTCAAGGAGCTTCGGCGGCAGGTTTATGGGGGGCGTAATCAGGCGGTCAACAAGCTGGGGTATGCTTGCAGCATGGATTGTTGCCATGCTGGCGTGGCCGGTAGCCATCTGCTGGAACAAGACAAAGGCCTCCTTGCCCCTCACCTCCCCGAGGATTATGTAATCCGGCCTCTGCCTCAGGGAAGCCCGCAATAAATCAAAAAGCGTAACCTCCCCCACCTTGGAGCTGACGGAGAGCGGAGTGCGCGCTACATGAGGAATCCAGTGCTGCAGGGGCAGCCGCAATTCGCTCGTGTCCTCTATGCTCACAACCTTGAGGTTGGGCCTTATGAAAAGGGAAAGAGCATTGAGCAAGGATGTTTTGCCCGTTGCAGTTCCGCCTGATATGAGTATGGAGTAGTTGTTCTCAACCGCAAGCCAGAGATAGGCAAGGGAAAGGCTGTCCAGAGTCCTGTATTTGAGCATATGGGTTGGGGTAAGCGGGTCGGATGCAAACTTCCTTACAGTAAAGTTGCTGCCCCTCCGTGCTATATCAGAGCCAAGCGTCGCTTGAACCCTGCTGCCGTCAGGCAGCGTTCCATCAAGCAGCGGCTCTGCTATTGAAATGCTCTTGTTGCACTTCTGCGCAAGCCTCACAATGAACTCATCCAGCTCCCCGCTGGTCTGGAAAACGATGTTTGTTTTGACTGTCCCTATGCGGGGGCTGCGGTGGTAAACGAATATGCTTATCCCCACCCCGTCGCAGCTTATGTCCTCTATGTTGGGGTCCTGCATGAGCGGCTCTATCTTGCCAAGGCCAAGCGTATCCCTTTTTATGTAATACACCAGCTTTTCCTGCCTCTGCGGGTCGAATTGTATGTCCAGGGATTTCAGCGCTTCTACGATGGCGTCAAGCAATATTTTCTCTCCCTGCACATGGCCTATCTGTGTTACATCAACGTCCAGCCTTTCCTCGAGCCTCTTCTTTATCCTTGCGATAATCTCCCTGTCCTCCTCTGAAATTCCGGGCTCAAGGACTGTGTAAACATGCTGCTTTTCCTCCTCCGAATACTTGAGGGAGGCGTAAGAAAAAACAACCTCGCCTTCCTTCGGGTAATGGGGTATGAGAGGATAGGTCATGCTTGTCCTTTCAGCCTCCTCCCCTATTTTTGGGGGCGGCCTTGCGACAAATGGCGGTTCAGCTTGTATTCTTATGCCTTCGACCATGGCTGTTCTTTTTTCCCTCAGGCCTGCAGCCTCCTGAGGCGGTGCAGGAAAGGGGTAAACCGGATAAGGCACCTCAATCTTATGCACTTCATAAACAGCCTTTCCCTCTTTTATCCTTTCAGGCTGTACTTGGTTCCCCTCTTTTTTGGAGAAGCCTCTCTTGAGCTTCCTCACTATGCTGCGTGCAGTCAAGGTCTTTTCCATATCAACCCCATGCTTATAGTCTCTCCGGAAAAGCAGGCTGTCATTGGATTATAATTTGGTTCCCTGTCTTATAAATCGTGAGCCTGCCGTTAACGCTGGGCACCTTTCCGGAAAGCATAAAGCGTTCATGCAGGCCGTAGAGGTTTGAAAATCTGGAAACTCTTTTTGCGCTCACGTTGAGCCCGGCCGGGGAAAGCTCAACTATGTATATTTCGTTGATAACCCTGTCCGGTATCTTGACTATCATGCTGCCGTCAGCCTCCTTCTCAGCAAGCTGTATTATGTTCTGCGCTATGAGGTGGCGGATCTTTCCGAGGCTGTCCCCGAGGCCGGAGGAGTTGTAGTAATCGCCATAGCTTGAAAAGATTGAATAAAGGATTGTGATTATTACAAGGCTTATGGAGAATATGAGAACCAGCTCGAAAACCATCTCCTGGCCCTTGAGATTTTTCATAGTTAGCGCCTATAAAGAATTAAATTTGAGTGCATATATTCAGCTATGCCTGAAAATCTTTTCGCCAAGGCTGCTAACCTCAATGAAACAAGTGCAGATAGCATAGGAAAATATATTTATTTCAAGCTTAATCCAAAAAGTCAGGAAGAGAAGGAAAGAGAATGGCAACAACACCTAATCAAATCACATCATGGATCACCGTTGGTTACATGGCTGCCGGGTTATTTGTTCTATAAAGCCCGCCAGGAAATCAGGAAAGGGGATTTGAGCAAATCAGACACTGTAGCTTCCTATATAGGGCAGTTCTTGGTGAAATTGTAGCGGACGGTATTAGAGCTGGCGGACTTTATTTGGCATACAAATGGATTGATTTTTTGTTTTGAGCGCAAAAAGCCAAAGCTTATCGCAATCAGCTTATCCTTACATTTATCTTTGTGAGTATGAGGTCGCCGGAATTAGCGGCTCCTCCGGCTGTGGTTTCTGAGCCTTCGCTTGAGAGCGTTATCTTGTTCGGGCCTGAGCCCCGTCCAACCTTCTCAAGGGATATCTTGTAGCCTGCAAGCGGGGAGGAGCTGTCAAGCTCCCTGTAATGCAGCCTCATTGTCACAAGAACGCCCTGCCCTGACGGCTGGGATGAGAGGCTTATTACTCCGGGCCGCGAGGTTCCAAAGATTCCAACCTCACCTGCTATATCCTCGTAGCTCACATCCCCCAGATAGGTGGTTGTGTTTGAGGATATCAGGGGCTGGCTGGAGCTGAACTGGAATGTTATTGAGTTTGAATCTTTTTCCCGGCCGTCGGGGATGACAACCGCAAGGCCGAAGGGTATCTCCATTTCCGTAGAGCCTCCTGAATTCGCAATGTCCACTATGGTGTTGTCGAGGGATTTCATGAAGGCTGCTGCTGCGGCAAACCTTGTCTTTATCGACTGCTTCTCTATCAGCGGGGCTCCCCACATGTAGGTAACGCCAACGAGGCTTATCACTATCCCGCTTACAAGTATTATTGTTATGGGGGAAATCTGCGCCTTCACCATAACATTCTTTTGGTTAAAATCGTTTATTAAGCACATTAGTAAAGGGGTCAGTAGTTTTCCGTTGACGCTTTTGACAGCGCAACTACCCGCATTCAATATTTCATGGGCACATAATTGTGCGGCAGCTTTTGGATTAAACCTTTTATCAAGTTCATATGGAA
>CAYUWT010000047.1:0-1665 GCA_964448625.1 uncultured archaeon | reverse complement strand
ATAATTGTGCGGCAGCTTTTGGATTAAACCTTTTATCAAGTTCATATGGAAAAGGGGGTTATGAGCACATAATTGTGCGGCAGCTTTTGGATTAAACCTTTTATCAAGTTCATATGGAAAAGGTTTATGGGCAGTGAACATCAAGAGTGACCAGCCTTGCTGAGGTGCCGAAAATCACAGTGTGGAAGCCCGAACATGTCTGTTCGCCTGTGCATGGCACGGTGTAATGTATGACCCTCCTGGCAGGCGAGGCCTTTTCGAGCGGGAGGTTTGAAAGGTCATCATCGCCCAATTCTACGCCATCAACCTCCTTGGCCACAATATCCTCCTTCTTTATTGTCCCGAGTCCTGTGTTCTTGACATACACGCTTATTTTGTAGCCCTGCTCGGTGCTCTGGCAGAGGGCCCCGTTGGTAGGTATGTCGAAGCTTGCATATAGTGAGGGCTGGATATAATTGAATAGCAGCTGTTGTGCGGCTGCAAGCAGCCCTATTGTTATCAGAAGGAGCACAATGACTGAAATTACAGGCGTTATGCCCTTCCTATTTTTTCTGGAGGCTTTTTTCAATGGCATGCTCCATGCTCCTTACGCTTGCATACATTGCGAGGATTGTTATTTCGATTATTATCAGGACCATCGCTATCAGCAGGGAATTGCTGGTTTCCGGGCTTCTTGAGATCGTTGAGGCGTTGACCGCAAACAGTATGTAGAACGTGAGAACAAGCAGGGCGGCGATAACAAAAATGAATGACCTGAATGTCAGTTCCTGGAAGGAATCTCTTTCAGCCATCAGTTAATAATTCGCGGAAGCGCTATTTAAATCTGCAATATTTTCAGCTGCAGCGGATCTGCAGCTCCTGTATACCCGCGGAGGTGCCTATAATCAAGGTATGGAGCCCTATGCAATCCCCTTGAGGGCAATCAGAAAGTTTATGATCGATTATTAGTTTCGATTCTGAACCCTTTTCTATGGGTAAATTTGCCGATATAAAGGTCACTGAAGCGCCGTCAATTTCGTGAACCACAAAATCCTTTTCCGTAAGGGTTCCTATGCCTGCGTTTCTCACATAAACATTGATATAATAATCGCTCCCTGCCTTTTTGCAAAAAGCGGAATTGGGAGGTATTTGAAAGGCCTTTTCTGTAGGACCTGAAATAATGCCAAAAATGAACTGGGACGCTATACCTATGATGGCAATAGCGATGAAGAGCAAAATGATAACTGATATGACAGGAGTTATGCCCTTTCTTGCCCCTTCCTTTGTCACCATAATAATTTATAAATGCTATTTAAATCTGCTCGCGGTATGCTGGAGCCTCCCTGTAAAGCCGCTTCAGCCTCTTGTCTATCATCTCAAGATTGGTCAAAACTGCCTGGTTTATCTCAAGGTTCTTCTTGTTCTGGCTTACCAGCTCGTCTATCTTCGCAACCACAGGAGTCATGAGGTCCTTTGAGATGTCGGTCATTGTATCTTCCGCAGCGCTTGCATGCAGCAGGTCCATGAACTGGTTCATTTTTGCAACAAGCTGGTCCACCTTGTTGGCTATGATTGAAACCTCGTTGCGCAAAGCATGGTCGCTCTTTATTATGTCATCAATAACACGCTGGTTGCCCTTTATGAGCTCCACTATCTGCTCGATAAGGTGCCTTACCTCAGAAGCAG
>CAYUWT010000046.1:0-7239 GCA_964448625.1 uncultured archaeon | reverse complement strand
ATATCAACGCTGATTATACCGGAAGAATAAAGCTCTGCGAGCTCCGCTTCTTTTTCAAAAATTTGTTCTAATTTTAAGCTTATAGAATCTTGCGAATAGCCGAGAACATGGTATGCATCTCGGATAGTTAGATTATGATACGTGTAGAGTCTATTTATAGCAACGTTTAAACCTTCTCTACCTAAATCTGTGGTTGTAGGCAATTTTCCATTATTTTCAATATGCTTCATTATTGCATTATCCAGTTCCTTTAAAATGTTTTCAAGATTATGCCAATAACCGGCTTCTTTTTTTAATCGAAAAAATTCAAATTTTGAAATCCATTTATTTCGTACCCCTTTCCAATACCATTTAGCTTCTAGTTCATTTTTGTTTTGTGTTAAACTTGTTGCGTTTTTCTGTTGATAACCTTGTTGAATTCCATAATCCTTCCACTCTTCAAAATTCTGCCATGGAGTTAATTTATATGGCCTATATAATCGAATTCTGCAAAAAGGAAATTTTGAAGTCCATTTTTTTCGTTTCCCTCGAGAGTACCAAGAGTTTTCAATCTTAGCATCACTTTTTGATAAACTTTGTGGATTTCTCTGATTATAATCCTGTTCGATTCCGAATTTTGTCCATGTCTCAAATGTCGGCCACGGAGTATGGTTATCTACTTTATTAATCTCGCCCTCTTTAAAGGGAAAGTTATAAACCCAGTGCTTGCCATAACCTTTAACAATCCATCGACGTTCAGTTTTATTGCCTTTTTTCATCAAATTGCTTCGGGTTCTTTCATCATACCCATTATTTATTCCATATTCTTTCCACTCTTCAAAATTCTTCCAAGGAACCTTCTCAAATTTGATGAACCTCCATTTCCTTTTGAAGAGAAAAGTTGGAAACCATCCTTCTCTTCCACCCTTTGAGTACCAACTTCTTTCTTTTTTATCTACAGTGTCTTTAAAACTTTTATGTGTTCTATTAGTATACCCTTCTCTGATACCATATTCCCTCCACTCATCGTATGCCTGCCACGGAACCCTATACATCTTCTGCCCCCTCAACCCATTTATCAACAAGCTTCTCGATTGTGTGACCGTCTTTTGTGAAATCTGAAAGGAACTCGCTCTTGTGGACAGTCTTTTTGCCATAGCCAAGAGGCTTTACTACCCTGAACGAGCTGGGAACCTCTATCCTGCCCCCATACAATTTCAAATCATCAAGGTTGCCCCTGTACTTGCCGTCTGCATGCTCCTTTTTCCGGGCAAAGACCAGATGCACTCCGGGAAATCTTGAGGATTGTGAGGGTGTGTAGCTGCCCGTAAGGCTCTCTATTACTTTAAATCCATATTTCTCAATCCCTTTGGAAAATGTTTCAACAACATCCCTTTGCGATGCGAGGTGGTTGTAAGACGGGTTCTCTATATTATAGGGGAGAGCTACAACAAGATCCCCTTCCGGAGCAAGAACCCTGTTAAGCTCCATTATCGCATCATCTATTTCCCTGATTTCCTTTTTCCCTTTAGCGCGCTGATAGAGATAGTGCAATATGTATGAAGCCACCGCAAGATCGAAAAAGCCTTCTTCGAATGGCATGCCGGTCAAATTCGCTGCTGTGTATGTGTTCTGCACGCCTGTTTTTTCGGCCTCCGTTGCCCCGATATCGAGCATTTCCTGCGACAGATCGATGCAATATGTAGGCCTCAATATAGCCCTTGACAGTGTTGCTGGTCCGCTGCCAACATCGGCAATTTTTTCATATTTTTTGCCTGTTTTTTCTTCAATGGTCTTGATCATTTTTCCTATCAGCCTTGCAGTGTGAGCGCTTGCAGATGAGTTCCACTTCTCATTATAATACCTTACAGCGAGCTGCCAATCCCTGTGCAGCGGATGGGAAGGCTTCTGTATTGCCGTGAAAAATGCACTCCCCTTCCCCTTCCATTTTTCAAAGAGCTTGTTTGCAAGCTGATGGGGCGATTCGGGTTTGAAAAGGCTCCGTATCTTGACGTTAATATGCGGATTAATATTTGGGAGCGAATATTCAGATTCTGTTTCCAATATCATCCTTTCCAGATAATCAAGCTTTTTCCCCTGATAAACCTTTTGAATAAGCATTTCTTTCCACCTCCACAAACGGTAAATATCCTGATCCAATGTCCCGGGAATGAAATATCGCGGTCTTGAAAGATCATGCGTCTCTATTAAATGATCCAATTCCTTTTCCATAATTTCATTAAGCCTCTCATCTTGCATGAGGAAGGTATATGCGCCGACACCTGCTTTCTGGCCGGGCCTGTATACTCTGCCCAGTGTCTGGTTCATTTCCTTCGGCGTAAGCAAAGGCTCCAGTCTTGCCACCGAGCAGGGAGTTGTGCCTGTAGGCAGCTTCACGCCTTCCCCCATGGTATCAACAGTGAGGATCGCGAGCATGGCATCCCCTTCTCTAAATTCCTTTGAAAGTCTTTCCCTTTCTTCCCTATCTGTTACAGTTCCGTTAATCACCACAAAGCCGCTATCTCCATACAAAGCTCTTGCTTGTTCAGCCAGCTTGGGATGAACGCCTTCTCTCAGCTTGGTGAAAAGCGCCACTTTCTCGCCTCTGTCTCTCCTCTCCTCAAGGAAGGGATAAAGGCTTTTTAATTTCTCTGATTCGGTTTCAGGTTCAACCAAAGCAGGGTCAAGGCAGAGTTTTGCAAGCTGTTTCATTCGGTAAAACTTTTCCCTGTCGGAAATAATCTGCTTCCATGTGTCTATATATTTTTTAATCAGTCTGTCGTTCATTTTCACACTTATCACTTTTTCTTCAGGCGGATCTGGGAGGCCAAAGAACTCCTTTAGGTCGGCCTTTGTGATCCTGAACCACTTGTGCTGATCCAGCATTTTCTTTACAGCATCCGGATTGTAGCTGTAATCGAATGCTTTAGGGTCGGGGTAATTCTTTGGATCGAGAAGATAAAGTATAACTCCTATATCATTAAGCTGGTTGGGCAGAGGTGTTCCCGACATCAGAATGAGAGGAGTGTCAGCATGTCTTTCTATATATTCAAGAAGATTTCCCCCCATGTTTGAATCGGGATTCTTGAAATTGTGGCATTCATCAACGACAACAAGGTCAAAGCCAATTTTATCCAATTTTGCAAGATACGGGTTCTTTTTGTAGGTGTGCCTCAAAGAGAATTTGTCGTCATTTATAACGACAAAATCAGCATCTGTACAATCATCAAAATCCTCATAGGATTCAATATATCTGACTTTTTCGTTTCCGTGTGGAAGATAGGAATTTATTTCCTGTTCAGACCAGCTACCAGCCATCGCAGAATATGGACAGATAACCAAAACTTTGGAGCGTTTGCCAGCTTTTGAATCAAAAAGAATCTTTGTGTAGACAGGCACAACAGTTTTTCCCGTGCCCACCTCATCGGCAACCAAGATTCTCCCTTCATCCAAAGCATGTTTTATCCTTATTGCCTGATGTACACTTGGATAGCCATTCTCATTTTTTATTGACCGGTAAAAATCCAAAGCTTCCTGTACTCGTCCTCTCAATTCCACCAATACTTCTAATTCCTTTGATTGTTTATAGTTTTTTGACATAACTACCACTAAACAGTTAATAGAAAACAATTTAAGTCTTGATTAGCTCAGAAATGGCGCAGTATAGCGATTAACTATTCACTTTTCCTTCTGCAGCACAGCGTTCACGCAGCCGTCCTGCCCCGGCCTGCTCGTGACAACCGCAATACCAGCTTCCGTTTTTATTACAGCACCCTTGGTGATTACGTTCCTCCTTGCTAGGTGCTGGTTGGCAGGGTTCTTAACAACGGTGATTATTTTTGATTTCACAGGCTTTTCAGCGCCCTTTGCAAACACGTTGGCGTAGTCAGCTGAGAGCAGCTCTTTCTTGTCTGTCCTGCCTCTCGAGCGCTTCCGCTTCAGCTTCTTTGCTCCCAGCCGCGTGTGCGCAGGCTCTGAGCCGCGGTCCATCTTCCTCTTTTTGCTGTGCCTGCTTATCTCCGCCCCTGTGGGCGTTCTGCCCGTTCTTATATGCCAGAATGCCATATTATCACCATCAGCTACCCGAACATTAAACTGTCCCGAACCTGAAACTTCCTGAGTACACCCGGTTCGGGTAATCGGCTGTTCAGGAAATTGTACAGCAACTTATATTTGTTGCAGTAAGATATTAAAGCGCAAGGCGCATTTATATATTTAAACCTTAAAGATATACGCAGTATGAGTGAGAACATGCAACGGCCTTTGGACGTGCTGGGCGCAGCGGTGGACAAGAATATCTTGGTGAAGACCAAATACGGCGAAATCATGTCAGGTGTTCTCAAAGCCTTCGACTCCCACATAAACATCTGGCTTGACGACGCGAAGGTTCAGGGGGAAAAGGAGAAGAACCTTGGGACCACGCTGATTCGCGGCGACAACATCGTCTGGATTTCGCCAGCCAAGTAAAATGGCTGGCCGGCGGGTTTTGCGTACACTAAAGAGAATGCAGGGGTATTATGGTCGGAAAAGGCACACCTTCGCTGGGCAAGAGGCAGAAAAAGGTCCACATAATGTGCAGAAGGTGCGGGCACAGGGCTTACCATGTGAGCAGAAGCGTGTGCGCGCATTGCGGTTTCGGTAAGAGCCGCAAGATAAGGAAGTTTGCATGGCAGTGGAAACGAACTCTTGGTGCAGGTAACAGGAAATATTAATCAGCACCTTGCAAAATTTCATTTCGCATTCGCAAATTCAAAAGGGCTTCACATCAACCCCGATTTCCTCAAGCCTTGTCTTCAGCTTCCCGAGAGCTGTATGCACATCCTCAACGCTCCTGGCCCCTGTGCATATTATCTTCCCGGAGCGGAAGAGCAAAAAAGCGACCCTCGGGTCCTTTATCCTGTAAACAAGCCCCGGGAACTGCTCAGGCTCGTATTCCGCATCCTCAAGAACGTATGTGATCTCCTCCAGATTTAGATTGGATACTATGCTGGAGCTTGCAACTATGTTCTCAACTATCACGTTGTAGTCGCGCGGCACCTTTATGCCGGCCGTCCCGATATCCTTCACAACGCTCTTTATCGCCTGCTTTGCAAGGTCGATTGTCTTGGCCCCGGTGCACACTATCTTTCCGCTTGAGAATATGAGCGCAGCAACCCTCGGCTCCTTTATCCTGTATATCAGTCCGGGGAACTGCTCCGGCCTGTATTCCGCATTTCCCATCCTTTCAACAAGCCAATTAAGCGGGATTGTTATTCCCAGAGAAGCGAAAGCAACGATGTTTTCCAGCTTTACCTTGAAAGGGGATTTGGATTTCTTCGCCATCAAGCGCACCGCTCACCTGCTTGGAATATACTATATGTATGGCAGGGGTAGTTTTTAAATGCCTGCGGCAAAAAAAGAGTAAAATGACAAATTATGTTTTATTTGTATGCGGCCATAACGCAGGAAGAAGCCAGATGGCACAGGCGCTGTTTAATTATAATAAAAGGGGTTTCCCTTCTGTTGACGGCACATATGAGGCAATAAGCGCAGGAACAAGGCATAGCGATAGGGTTAATCCATTGGTTGTGCAGGCTATGCAGGAAATAGGAATAGACATGAGCGATGCCGGCATATATTTTCCGAAGGGGCTTGACAGCGGGTTCATAAAGGCGCGGGAAAGGGATATAAAAAGGATGATAGTGGCATGTGATGAAAGCTGCTGGCTGCCGGACAGGAAGGATATGGCCCCTGAATACTGGGACCTGCCTGACCCGCATGGCCGGCCGATAGAAACCGTGAGAGAAGTCAGAGACCGTGTGCAGGAAAAGGTATACGGCCTTCTGGGGGAGCTTCAGAGAGAGCTGCATAGCGGCTTACCTGAACACCCATGAGCACTTAAATATGGGTAGCAATTTTAGTTAATGTTCTTTGAGCCTGTAGCTGAAGCCCTTTGGTTCATATTGCCGGCTTATGCTGCAAACGGCCTTGCGATTCTTGCAAGGGGAAAGAAACCGCTGGATTTAGGAAGGAAACTGGGAGACAGGAGGCGCGTTTTCGGGGACGGCAAGACATTTGAAGGGTTTTTTCTCGGAATTTTCATAGCCCTTATAATTGCGCTTGTGCAGGGAACCATGCAAAAAGCCGTTGCCTTCCCTCCCGGCTTAAATCCCGTTCAAATGACGCCCCAGTTAGGTCTCGCTCTGGGAGCAGGCGCGATGCTTGGCGATCTGGCGGCGAGCTTCGTGAAAAGGAGGATGGGCAAGGAGAAAGGCGAGCCTGTGCTTTTCCTCGACCAGCTCGATTTCATAGCTGGCAGCCTTCTTTTGTCATCCTTTATTGTTTCGCTCTCCGCGCTTCATATCATTCTCCTCGCAGTTCTCACAATGGTGCTCCACAGGCTGACAAATTTAGGCGCGTACAAGCTCAGGCTGAAGGACAGGCCGTATTAGCTTTAAACCCAAAAGTGTGGCTTTGCTCCTTTGGATGAGCGCATAACAGCATTTTATTGGGCAGAAATCTCCAGCTTAACAGGCAGATTAATCTTCAAGCCTTTTTGTTCCTGAATCCTCTTCCTGAAGCTAAGTATTGCAATTCCTGTCACCTTGCCGGTTTTCTCATCAATCCTTTCAGCTACTCCTTCGGCAACGTCCTTGAAATACCCTTCTGCATATTCGCCTATATTTATCTCTAAAAAATCCCCTTCTTCATCATAGAATATCTGCATTTGGCCTTTCATATACCGACCGCGAAGCAGGCTGTTACGATAAAGCCTTTTTTCCTGCCTGATTTGTCCGCAGCCTCAAGCACTTTGCCCATATATAAATTTTGCATTCATGCAATAAATCTATCAAGACAGGAAACTCAAGACTGAAAACTGTGATAGCGCTCCCGCCGGGAGTTTCAACCCCCTTTCCGTTTTTCCACCAGCGCGTTAAACTACCCGCATACGAGATTAATTTCGAATGTGGGACTCGTTTTCGCATATTGGAAAAGGGCTGTTTGAACCCGGGTCTCGGCCTTTCCCCTTGAACATTGCATTTCGTTTTCTTCCCATGCATGCTTTCTTTTTTGAAAAGAAAGGACGCAGCGAGAGGGCCGCATACTTGGCCACTATACTACGGGAGCAAATGCACTACCTGCATACAAGATTAGGTTTGAATGCGGGACTTTTGGATGCAGCTATTTTGTAATGGTCGCTCAAAATATAAATACAGCCTTTACCTCGGCTTCATCCCGAAACTCTGAGCAATAACTCGTTATTGTATCCTTCCTCCACAC
>CAYUWT010000045.1:2256-7250 GCA_964448625.1 uncultured archaeon | reverse complement strand
TGTGGAGGAAGGATACAATAACGAGTTATTGCTCAGAGTTTCGGGATGAAGCCCTTTACCTCTCGGCTTTTATAAAGAGCGGGAATATAATATAGGTTAAGGTGTTGCATGGCCAAGATAAAGGTTTTCGAGAACATAAAACTTAACAGCCCTATAATGATTGTAGGCCTGCCGGGCATAGGGAACATAGGCAGGGTTGCGGTAGGCTATCTCATAAAGGAGCTGGCGTCAAAGAAGTTTGCGCAGCTGTATTCCAAAAACTTCTTTCCCTTTGTTGTGCTTCACAAAAGCTATGAGATAAGGCTGTTAAAGAATTATTTCCACTACTGGAAGGCCCGGAAAGACGGCCAGAGGGATATAATTTTCCTGACAGGAGACTGCCAGAGCCAGAGCCCGGACGGGCATTACGAGGTTGCGGAAGCAATACTCGATTTTGTTGAAAAGCTTGGAGTTAAGGAGATAATAACCATCGGGGGTTTGGCTACGGGAGAGATGGAGAAGAACCCGCAGGTATACGCATGCGTTACCGATGAGGAGCTTGTCAAGAAGTACAAGAGCTACAAAATCAACTTCGATGTCGGCAAGCGCGTGGGCTATATCGTTGGCGCTGCAGGCCTCATAGCCGGGCTTGCGAAGGAGAGGGGCATGAAGGCTATGTGCATGTTAGGCGAAACAAGCGGCTTCCCTATTGTGACTGACCCGAAGGCGGCTGAAGCAATACTCAACACCCTTACAGCAATGCTCGGCATAAAGGTGGACATGTCAAGGCTCGAAGACAGGGTGAAAGAAATGGAGAAGTTCATAAAGAAGATAGAGACACTGCAGCGCAGGGCTGTCATGGAGATAGCGAAGGAGGAGCAGCCTGAGGCCAAAAAGGAGGAGCTGAGGTATATAGGCTAGAGCAACTGCTCGCATGCCGACTTAAATTTGAATGCGAGAATTATCGGGATATTTTTAAATAAAATGGACGGAATATTTAGTTTGGTGATGTGCATGGAGCCGGAGCATACAAAATTCGAAAAAACCAGGATAATCGCAAGCAGAGCCCTGCAGATAGCTCAGGGGAGCCCGATATTCGTAAAGGTGCCCAAGGGCGTAGCAGACCCCATAAAGATTGCTGAGCTGGAGTGGAAGGAAAACGCGATACCCATACGCATAAAGCGCAAGCAGCCGTAGAAGTGAACTCCCGCAACCTGCACCGGCTTTTAATAAAACCAAAAGAATAACCATAATGATTTCCTCGCTTGATATTGCGCCTGCCTTTACTGTTACGGGGAAGAGGACAATCAGCGTTGTTGTGACTCATGAGAGCAAGCACTATTCCGCAAGCGTCCCCTTCGGCACATCAACCGGCAAAAACGAGGCTGTCCACCTGCCTCCTGAAAAAGCCCAAAAAAACCTTCCCCTCCTCAGGGAAAAAATCACGGGAATGGAAGCAGATTACAGGAAAGCGGATCTGGCTGCTGAAAAAGCAGACGGCACAAACAATTTTTCCCGCATAGGGGCAAACCTCTCTCTCGGGATATCGCTTGCGGTTGCGAGGGCGCAGACTGACAATCTTCTTTTCAAAATAGGCAGCACAGCAAAAGGGGGGTTCCCGGTACCTGTGGTGAATACTATAGGCGGGGGAAAGCACGGGGGCAGCACTGACTGGCAGGAATTTCTGCTTATACCGCATTCTGCAAAAAATCCGGCAGAGGCATATTCGGTTGCGCTGGAGGCATATGAAGCAGCCTCCAAAAGGCTGAGGGAGAGCGGCAGGCTTTTGGGAATAAACAGGGAGCATGCCCTTATTGCAAAGCTGAATGATTCCGAAACCCTCGAGCTCCTTTCAAAAATCGCGGCTGAATACGGCCTGAAACTGGGTGTGGACTGCGCGGCAAGCAGCTTTTTCGATAACGGCAGATATACATATCATAACGGCAGAAAACTCTCTGCCGGGGAGCAGATAGATTATGCAGTTGAAACGGCAAAAAGATTCGGTATTTTTTACATGGAAGACCCGGCGCATGAGGAAGATTTTGAATCATTCGCTGAGATCACAAGAAAGCTTCCAAACACGCTTGTCACGGGCGATGATGTCTACTGCACAAACAGCGGGCTGCTTTCAAAGGGCATAAAATCAAAAGCCTCAGGGGCCATAATAATAAAGCCTGACCAGATAGGGAGCATTTCGAAAACGGAGGAGGTCGTATCCCTGGCGAAAAAGAGCGGGATGGCAATAATCCCGAGCCACCGCTCGAATGAGACCCCCGATGCATGGCTTGCGGACCTTGCAATGGCCTTCGGGGCCGGATACATAAAGATAGGGACAGGCTACGACGTTTCAAAGCACAACAGGCTCATGGAGATATTTTCTGTTTAGCACGCATTCGGGCCTATAGCCATTACTCAGGTCACATGCCAGTAGCAGAAGAGGGTTTCTCGAATTCGACCTGCGGATATTTCAATTTCCTTGTTTCAGCGAAATGGGCTATGGCTTCTTTTGCATCCTGCGTGACAAACAGCTCATTCTGAAGGCGCCATTCCTCATTGAGCCCATCTTTCAGGGACATCTCCATACCCCTTCTGATTGCCAGTTTTATATTGCCCACTGCTTTCTGAGGCAATCTGTTAAACTGGTAAGCAACTTCCAGCGTTCTATCCAGAAGCGTATCCATTGGGTACAAACGCGTGACAAGGCCTTCTATGTAAGCTGTTTCAGGGTCTAAACGCCGACCGCCAGCCATCATTTCTATAGCCTTATCAACCCTTCCCAGCAGCCTGGGTAATCTTTGAGTCCCTCCTGTCCCCGGCAGCACCCCAAGAGTTACCTCAGGCAGGCCCATGAGATAAGGTTTTTCCTCCTCTGTTGGCTTTCCGGCATATCTCAGGTCGCAGGCCAGCGCAAGCTCATATCCGCCACCTATTGCATGCCCGTTGATTGCTGCAAAGTATATTTTTGGCGTTTCTCCTGGTATATTAAAGGCATCTTGAGCATACCTGCAGAATGCAGCCTTCTCGTCAGGTTCATCTCTTTTTTGATCCAAAAAGTCTATATGAGCGCCACCGCAGAAAAATTTGGCTTTGGCTCCCGGTTCATTATATCCGGTGACGACAACTGATTTTACATCCGGGTCAAAAAGTATTCTGTTGAAAACGTAATGGAGTTCATCCACCATTTTCTTATCATATGTGTTTGCAGGCGGATGTTTTAGCTGTATAACCGCTGTGCCGTTTTCCAACCCAACATTCAGCCTTTCAAAGCCGCTATATAAACTCATCACTATACCTTGCGTTTTTAATACCCTGTTATAGTTTGTATCCTTATAAAATTATGTAGTGCTTTTGTAGAGCCAGGAAGTATGCAGCTTAAAAATCTAGCCATTAATTTCATCAAATGGTTTCAATAGGAACAAGCGATACAAGGGTTGTTTTGTCAAACGGCCTTGAAAATCCGCAAGTGTTTTCCTACGAAGGCGACATTCTCACACCTTACGATTTCACCAATGACATTCTTCACGATGAGCAGAGCTGGCTGCCGGCCGAGAGACAGGAAAAATATGGCTTTGAGCCCAGCCAAACGCCTCTGGACAGGATAGCGCTTTATATTTATCATGCACGCCCAAATTCAGCAATCCCTGACAGCAGACAGTTCATGGAAATGGTTATTGAAGCGTGGAGAAGGTATGATGAAGTTGGATTTGACAGATTAAGGAAAGAGTTGACGGCAGAACCTACCGACCAGCAAAAAACGAAATTAGGCGGCCCTTATAATCATTTAATCGGAACAGTTTTAAGGTTCAAAGAAAAGATAAGGAACGGGTATAATGCAGGCAAATTCAGGGTGACACTGCTTGGATACAGGGATGGAAAACTGGTCGAGGTTGGCGAAGATATTGTTGCGCCGGAAGGAAATGTAAGGGAATTGGGAGAGAATGGTTTGCCGTTCAAAACGACAAATGAAAAGGGCTATCTTGAAAACCCTTCTATTGAAGGGTTCTACCTCTCGTGGCATACGGAGGAGCCAGTCATCGGCGAGCAAAGGCTGTTAAAATGCCAGACATTTTATCAAAGTGATTGCTGCAAAATCTGGATGAACGGCGCAACTCAGAATAGAAGCCCATATAATAGCATGGCATCTGATTCAGTTTTCATGGCAACAGGCCAGGATGCCAGGCAGCAAATAGCGGACAGAGCATGGCGCAGAAGGCTGGAGGAAGAAAGGGAAAGGTTTGAATTTTTCATGAATAATGCTGCTGAATCTGCCCAAACACAGCTTTAGCGCAGTCAGAACCATTCAAAGCTGTATTTTCCGTTCCAATCAGGATTATCATTCCACACCTCTCCTTCCTTTATAAAAGCCTCAATCTTTCTTTTTGTTTTTGCCATGAATATCTTTTTTTTATTTTTTCCCAGCTCCCATTGCTGCAATTGGTAATCGGTACTGCCTGTTTCATCTCTGCCATTCTCATATCTGATATGATCGGCAAAATATCTTTTGCCCCACCTGCGCATGGCAAATGACAACTTTAATTTGCGGTTTATATAGAAATTTTCAACAACCTCAGCCACTCTAGCATTTGCCGGAATTTCATCCCCTTTAACACCATGCCTGTAAAATTTTATAGTGTAAGTGGAAAATGTTGCTGGCTTTACACGTGAACCAACTAGTGGGGCTGGCGCTTCTTCTTCAACAAATACGTATTCTGAGCGCGGTCTTAAACTCATAGCTATCAATCTCCATATATCAGCAAGTTTTTTAAGCCTTTGCGGGCCCAGAATCCTGCTTACTGAACAGCAGAGCGCAATTTTCAGGGTATATAAATATACCGCGCATATTATTAAGCTGTTGATGCGCATGGGAAAGACAAAAGGCTTCGGGACCAGATACGGGCGCAATATGAAGCAAAGGTATGAAGCCAGCGTAAGGGCGAGGGCCTACCTCTGCCCCTCATGTAGAAAAATGGGGGTAAAAAGGAAGGCTGCGGGCATATGGGAGTGCGGAAAATGCA
>CAYUWT010000045.1:0-2156 GCA_964448625.1 uncultured archaeon | reverse complement strand
ATTAAGGAGAAATGAGCAATATGCTTGTGGACAAGAACACCTACCTCACGAGCGGGATTTACATAGGGATGAAAAGCTGCACACCCTACATGAAACAGTTCGTGTACAGGATAAGGGAAGACGGGTTGGGAATGTTCAACCTGAAGAAGATTGACGAGAGGCTGAAAATAGCAGCTGATTTTCTTGCCGGGTTTGACAAAGTGCTTGTTGCCAGCAGGAAAGAGAACTCAGGCCAGCCGATAAAGGCCTTTGCGGATGCCATAGGGGCAAAAGCGATAGCCGGCCGGTTTCCGCCGGGCCTGCTGACCAACCCCTCGTTCAGGGATTTCTACGAGCCTGATGTGGTTTTCATCGCAGACCCGCTCATTGACGAGCAGCCGATAAAGGAGGCAAAAGCGAAGAGGGTGTCCATAATAGCTCTCTGCAACACCTTCAACATGGTCAGCGACATAGACCTTGTCATACCCGCGAACAACAACGGGAGGAAAAGCCTTGCCCTGATTTACTGGATACTTGCGAAAGAGGTGCTCAAGAGAAAGGGGAAGATAAAGAAGGATGAGGAATTCAAGCTTACTTTAAAGGATTTCGGTGACGTGTGATATGGGGGGGCTTAAAACGCAAAAGAGGCTTGCTGCGGCCGTGCTGAAGACGGGGAAGGGCAGGATAAGGCTCAAGGACACAAAGGAAGTCGGGGAAGCGATTACACGCGAGGATATGCGCGCTCTTATAAAAAAGGGTCTGGCTGTCAAAATACAAAAGAAGGGAGCAGCCAGGGTTTCCGCGGTGAAGAGGCTTGCGCAGAAAAGAAAAGGCAGGCGGAGCAGCCGGGGCAGCAGGAAAGGAAAGCTGGGCGCAAGGCTTGACCGCAAGCAGCTGTGGATAAAGCAGACACGGGGATTAAGAATGCTGCTTGCGGGTCTCAGGGAGAAGGAGCTGGTTGAGAAGAGCGATTACAAGAGGCTTTACAGGATGGTCAAAGGCAATGCGTTCAGGAACAGAAAACACCTCATGTTCTACCTCAGGGAAAACGATCTGCTCAAAAAAGCCGGGCAAAAAACCCCGCAACCAATGAAAGCAGGAGGCAAGTGATATGGGAAGGAAGGTAGTGATAAGGCTAGCGCACAGGAGGAGGCGGGAGGGCAAGACTGATTACAGGCAGAGGCTGAAAGCGCTTATGGGAAGGCAGACCAGGCTGGTTGTGAGGAGGAGCCTGAAAAAGATAGCGTGCCAGCTTATCGAACACAATACCGAAGGGGACCATGTTCTGCTTGAAACCAGTTCCACAAAGCTGAAATCCTTCGGCTGGAATTACAGCTGCGATACCATACCTGCGGCATACCTGACCGGCCTGCTTGCAGGCATTGAGGCGAAAAAGAAGGGCATAGCGGAGGCCATACTTGACATAGGGCTTTATCCCTCCACAAAGGGGAACAGGCTTTATGCCGCGCTTGCGGGCTTCATTGATGCGGGAGTAGCGGTGCCATGCAGGCGGGAGATACTCCCCCCTCCGGAAAGGCTTTCAGGGAGGCATATAGCTGATTATGCGGCAAAGCTGAAATCTGAGAATCCCGGGAGATATAACTCGCTATTCAGCGGCTATCTTAAAGCTGGCCTGGCCCCCGAGAACATCGCTGCAGAGGTTGAGAAAACAAAAAACGCCATACTCACAGCAGGCAAAAAGTAACACAGCAGTTAATATTTTTTCCTAAAGAATTCAATGCTTTCCCATTCATAAGGAACCTGCAGGATATCATGCTCGAAAACTGGACCTTTCCCCCATTTCGATCTCACTCTTCCCCAATAAACATTTAATCCCGGGTTACTCACGACCTCCTCAATATAACGTTGTCTATTCTCCCCGATTCCGGCAAATATCCCTGCATGCTGAATGCTGCCCTTATAACCTACGTAAAGAACCACATCACTCTCTCTTGGAGTTTCTGTTTTTTCATACTGCTGAAGAAGGCCTTCAACGCTTACCGGCCTCATCCACAAACCTCCGAACACATACCCAAAACAATTGACATTCTCACTTCCCTCTCTGATATCCTCAATAATCTCCATTCCCACAGGCAGTCTTTTTCCGAAAGATGAAATGGGTCTGTCGCTTCTTATATGCTCCACAACCTCATGAAGTGTGGTCTGCTCCATTCTAA
>CAYUWT010000044.1:0-7263 GCA_964448625.1 uncultured archaeon | reverse complement strand
GGGAGGCAAAAAGCGAAGCGGACATACTCCGCCATGTTACAGAAATAGCAAATGCGCTCCGTGTATAGTCATTTTTTGTAATACTTTAGCCATAATTTCTTGATTTCAGGCAGCGTCATGGTTGAAAGGATGTAGCCTGCTGCCGGTATGAGCGCAATCAGAAAAGCCTGCTGCGTGCCGACAGCCAGAAGGAAAAGCGCTATGATAAGATAGGTGGTTAAACCTATAACAGCCCTCCTCATTTTGCTCATCTCCCACGCCTTGTCAGCCTCAACCCGCTTGTTCCTGTCCTCAATCCCCCTCACCCTTTCCTCAAGCAGCCTTATTTTTTCCTTTTCGCTCATGGAAACATCACAACCTTCCCCGCCTGCCCGCTGGCAGCTGCCTCTATACCCTTCTCCCACTCCTCCAGCTTCAGCCTGTGCGTTATCACAGGCTCTATATCAATCCTTTTCGACAGCAGCAGCTTGCTTGTCTGGTCCCATGTTTTGAACATCAGCCTGCCGTAAATGGCCCTTATGGTTATGTCTTTCAGCACAATATCCTTCGACCAGTCAACAGTGACTTTCTGCGGCGGGAGCCCTAAAAGGCAGGCTTTTCCCGTTGCTTTGAGGCTTTTCAGCCCCTGCTCTATCGCAGCCTGCGAGCCAGCCATCTCAAGTAACACATCCGCCCCTATGCCATCCGTCTCCTCCATTATCCTCTTCACCGCATCCTCATTGTGCCTGTTTATCAGCACATCTGCCCCCATCTTCTTCGCAAGCTTGAGGTGGAGCTCTGTGCCTCCCACAGCCATTATTCTGGACGCACCTCCTGCTTTGGCAAGGCCTATCGCGAACAGCCCCGTTGGCCCCAGACCGAAAACTGAAACCGTTTTCCCGAAAACACCCGCTTCCGAAACTGTATAAACAGAATTCCCCAGCGATTCCTGCAGGGTTGCAATCTCCGGCTTCATATCTTTGGGGTTCTTCCACGCGTTCTGTTCAGGCATTACAACATACTCAGCCCACGTCCCATCAATGTCAACCCCGAAGAATTTAATATCCCGGCATATGTGCAGGTTCCCCATTTTGCACTGGTAGCATGCATTGCACGCTATGTGGCTTTCAGCGGAAACAAAATCGCCTTCCTGCAACCCTTTTACCCCTCCTCCAACCTCCACCACATCACCGCACACCTCATGCCCTGTTGTTCTCGGAGGCTTTATCCTCGTGTCCCAAGGAGGCTCCCAGTTGTATATGTGTATATCCGTTCCGCATAGGGAGCACGCCTTTACATTAACAAGCACCTCCCCATAATCCGGCTTCAGTATCCCCGTTTCAGTTAATTCCATCCCCTTTCCCGGTTTCATTTTCCTTATTGCGCGCATCCTTTCCATAATAGCAGCACTATTACTGTTTCCCTGCATTTTATAAAATTGTTTTCCGTTTTTTCAGTCGCATGACGATTTGCAGCAGGGAGGAGCTTATAAATAAACTTTTTCCAAATGAATTTGATAAAAAGCGTTAGCGGAAAAATATGACTGCAAGGCTTTCGTTTCTCGAAAAGGTTATACAGGAGCTTAAAGAACAAAATCTGTTCATAACCCTCCCCATGCTCCAGTCGGAGCAGAAAAACAGGGTAAAAATGCATGGCAAAGAGGTGATTATGCTCTCCTCCAACAACTATCTGGGTTTTGCCAACCATCCCCGCCTGAGAAACGCGGCAATAAAGGCAATAGAAAAATGGGGCTTCGGCACAGGAGCTGTGAGGCAGATTGCAGGCACGATGGAGATACACATGGAGCTGGAGGAACAGCTGGCGAAATACAAGAAAACCGAGGAGAGCCTTGTGTTCACCGCAGGCATAGCTGCCAACCGCGGGACCATACAGGCTTTGATGGATGAGGGGGATGTGATAATAAGCGACGAGCTGAATCATGGCAGCATAATAGATGGCGTAAGGCTCACCAAAGCAGAGAGAAGGGTTTACCCGCATTTGGACATGGGAGGCTTGGAAAAGACACTTAAGGAATCCCGGAAAGCAAGAAGGAGGCTTGTGGTTTCTGACGGCGTGTTCAGCATGGACGGGGATATAGCCCCTCTTGACAGGATGGCCGAGCTTTGCGAAGAGCACGATGCTGTGCTTATGGTGGATGATGCGCATGGTGATGGGGTTCTTGGAAAGGACGGGAGAGGCAGCGTTTCCCACTTCAACGTTCACCGGAAGGTTGACATAGAGATGGGCACGCTGAGCAAGGCCTTCGGGTGTCTGGGCGGCTACATTGCGAGCGATGCGGTGCTCAAGGATTACCTGATAAACCGTGCGAGAAGCTTTATCTTCACCACCGCCCACCCGCCTGCTGTTGCGGCAGCATGCATGGAGGCCATTAAAATGGTGCAGGACGAGCCGCAGCACCTGAAAAACCTCTGGAACAACACAAAATACTTCAAGAGCGGGCTGAAAGAGCTGGGCTTCGATACAGGCAGGAGCCAGACCCCCATAACCCCTGTTATAGTGGGCGAGAGCTCAATGGCCCAGAAGCTCAGCAAAGAGATGTTTGAGGAAGGGGTTTTCGCGAAGCCCATAGTTTACCCTCTGGTTGCCAAAGACAAGGCCAGAATCAGGACCATTGTAACAGCCCAGCACACTAAAGAAGACCTTGACTTTGCGCTTGAGAAGTTCAGGAAAGTGGGGAAGGGGCTCAGGATTATTTAAAGCAGCAGTCAGCCCATTATATTCCCGAAGCCTACTATCGCGCTCTCTTCCTGCTCCTGCAGCCTTTTGAGAACCTCGCCAGCGTTCTTATATCTCGCGGCAAGCCCCTTCAGCAATTCTTCAGCCCTCTTCAGCGCCTCCTCAGAGGCATCAAGGACAATGAAATACCCTTCTTCCTTCATATCCAGCGATGAAGCAAGTCTTACTGTAATGCTGCCTCTGCTGACAAGGTCATCCTTCTTCAATGCCTCCTCAGCCTTGCGCTCGTTTGCTGCGCTGGCAAGATAAACCGCTTTCATTCGCAGATATTGAGAAGAAGGTTTAAAAGCGGGAGAGATGCTTTGCAAGCCTGTTATTGCACTTTTGGAAACCTATCACAGGTATTTTTAAATAAAATTCCCAACTCAATTTTGAGGAGGTGTTATGAAAAGCTATAAATTGCTTCTGGCAGTCCTGATAGCGGTTGTGGTTGCCGCTTTTACAGTCCAGCTTGTCAGTGCCCCTTACCACCAGCCACCAAACCAGCCCCTAACGGTTGAAAGGGGGAAGATAACAGAGTTCCAGGAAGAAGTCGCTTCAAGCGTGATAAAGCCGGGCGAGTGCTTTACTGTGGTCAAGGAGGACAAGGAGAGGTTCGAGTCCAGCGAGAGAGACAGGAGAGGGTGGATAAGGATAACAGAGATAATCAAGGATATCGACATCTGCAACGACAATGGAGAGATAAAGAGGAGCTATCACGAGCATGTGATAGTGTGCGAGAAGAGCCCTGACCTGCAGCAGGTCACCTGCAACGATTACCATGCACATGAGCCGCAGCCGTAGCAGAGGGCTGAAAACCGCTTTCTTATTTTTTTCATTTTCCATGGCTTGCGCTCAGACATTTCCATGAACCGCAGCGAAGTAAAAACCATTACTTGTTTTTGCGGGAACTGCAATAAGCGCCTTTTTACGGCACTGCAATAACCAATAAACAGCATGAGAATAATTTACTCCCCAAAATGCCTGGAATACGCGTTCGAGGGCCACCCCGAGTCTCCAGAAAGGGTTTCTTCAGCCATAGAGCACCTCAAAAACCGATATAAAATTATCCCTCCCGAAGCGGCCCCGAAGGAAGATATTCTAACGGTGCATACTCACAGCCTCCATAACATGGTTGAAACAGGCCGTTTCCACGACCCTGACACCCCCAACCTCCCTGAAATGTACCGCTATGCTGCGCTGTCTGCAGGAAGCGCAATAAAAGCCGCTTCTCTTGCTTTGAAGGGCGGGGCAGCCTTCTCCCTCATGAGGCCGCCGGGCCACCATGCTGGAAGGGATTTCCTCGGAGGGTTCTGCTACTTCAACAGCATAGCAATAGCAGCAGCATGCCTCCAAAAGAAAAATTCTATGAAAATAGCCATACTTGATATAGATTGCCACCACGGGAACGGCACAGAGGACATATTCCTCGGCTCGAAAAACATATTATACGTTTCCCTCCATCAGGAAGGCATATATCCCGGAACCGGCCTCATAAGCAGGGAGAACTGCATAGACTTTCTGTTGAAAGCGCAAACAGAAGAAAAAGAATACTTGGCAGTTCTTGGAAAGGCTCTCGAAAAGATAAAGCCCTTCAAGCCTGAAATACTTGCAGTCTCTGCAGGCTTCGATACATATGAATTCGACCCCCTCTGCAGCCTTGGGCTCAGGAAGGAAAGCTACACAAAAATAGGGGGAATGGTCGCAGATCTTGAAATGCCGCTTTTCTGCGTGCTTGAAGGCGGGTACAGCGCAGACCTGAAATTCCTCCTCGAGAATTTTCTGAGCGGCATAGAGAGGTAAACTATTTTAATCTCGCCCCGAAGAATTAATCAATGGGTATGCTCGGCTCAAAGAAGTGGAAAGAAATCCGGCCTCCCGAAGGGCCGAAGGTCGTTTCTCTCAGGGAAGGGATAAAAAAGCTGGTTGCGGAGATTCAGGAAGAGTCCCTTGCACGCATGAAGCAGGAGCTTCTTGATGCAATATCAAAAGCCTTGGAAGCCCAGAAGCAGGAGCTTGGCCAAAAACTGGAAAGCCATTTTGAAGAGTTTGATGAGCACAATATACTCGAGGAGATAAGGGAAATAAAGGAAAAGCTTCTGGAGATGCAGAAAAACCCTGCAAACGTAAGCGATGAGGGGTTCAGGGCTAACCTCATAAAATCCGTTGATGAAACCGTAAGGGAGAAGCTGCAGGAGCTTGAGCAGGCAAAGAGCATGCTCAGCATGCCTCCCGCGGGAGCAAACGCGAATATGAAGGAGATATCCTCAATGATAATAAAGCAGTTCGAGTCTTTGCGCGATGCAAACCAGCAGGAACTCAACGCTTTGCGCGGCCAGCTCTCCCTTTTGAAGCAGAAGCTCGGCCAGCTCGAAGAGCTTGAAGGCAGGCTGCACGAGCTTGAGAATCTGATACAAAGGAAGCTTGCTGAACCGGTGATTATAGAATAGGCATTAATACAGTTTTAAAACAGGAACCCAAATGGCCTTATGGGACTGCTTGACCTTTTCAGGAGGAAGGCTGCGGAACAAGAGAAAGCTGCAGAAAGCCCCGACACCAGAACATATGAAATCCCTGTGGAAAGCCTTCCTGGCTGGCTCAGGGAGCAGTCCAGCCATGAACTGGAAAGGGCTTATTCAGAAGCTGCCGAAGCTGCGCGCAGGATAGAGCAGGCGTTCGAATCAATACGCTCCAATTCAGCACATTTTGGGAAGGCCAGGCTGCAGGGGACAGGGAGAGAGGCTAATGCAGCCAACATGATAAAGGACTCTTTCGTAAAAGCAGCTTCCAAACTGTCCTCCCCCCCGCAAATATCCGTATCCAGTTATTCCGGTATTCTTGATTACCATTCAAAAGCCTCAGAAGCCCTTTCCGGCCTGCTTACCCCGAAGCAGGCCTTTGTCCTCAACAACTATTTCAGGGAGAAGAGCACGACCTTGGTAGGGCACATAAAGCAGGCCCATAACATGCTTGACTCGCTTGCAAAGGTTTCCCAGTCGAAGCTGAAGCATGTGGAGGATGCAGAAAAACAGGCAGCGGAAATTCTCAGAAACAAGGGGAAGCTTGAAGGAATGAAGGAGGAGAAAGGAGAACTGGAAGCAGAAACGGAGGCGCTTAAACAAAAACTGGATGCAGCAAAAAGGGCAATGAAGGAGGCTGAAAACAGCCCGGAAATGTCTGCCTTGCAGAGGCTGGCGAAAGAACTGGAGGCATGCAAAGCGCGCAAGCAGGAAATTGCGGACACGATAAGGCAGCTGCCTGCGAAAAAGGCTCTTAGGAAAACGCAGTACAGTGCCGAGAAAGCACATTCTCTCTCCCATCATGAGCTTTCAGTGCTCAGGGAGTTCATAAGGGAGCCGCTCTGCGTGCTGAACAATAACAGGATAGCTGAGCTGCTTGCGGTGATTATCAGAAAGGCAATGGAAACAACGCAGGAAAAGGAAGATATAGAGAAGTTGCTTGCTAAACTTCAAGGAGAAGTCCCCAGGCTTGTCAATGAATACGACTCTCTCGAAAAAAGAATAGCGCAAATAAGGAGCGAAACAAGCGGTTCTCCAGTTCAGAAAAATCTTGAAAGGCTGCATGAAGAAGCTGCAAGCCTTGAGACCCTTATTGTAACTAAAACCCATCGCCTTCAGAAGCTCGCGGAAAGGCTCGCAATTGCGGAAAAGGAGCTGGCGGAATCAAAGGCTTCATTGGCTGAATATATACTTGCAAACTTCGGGAAGAATGTTGTTTTGGTTTAGGGTTCTGCAACTCTCAATTTTCCCGGGTGAAGAAAGAGCCAGCAGTAAAAGGAAGCTTGTATGCGTTTAGTTCCCTGTAAACCTTTGTGATTTAAAAGGGCTTCAAAGCATGCCTATTTCAAAACAAAAGCGGCATGCTCCACTGTCTTGAAAATTCCTCCTCTGTGCAGAAAATGGGATATAGAATTCAGGCTGAAAACGATATCCTGCACCGTATTAGCATAAGCAGCATTAACAAAGGGCTCTGGGTCTATTGATCCCAAAAATTAACTGCATACACTGGCGGGTTGCATAGGGGGTCTAGACGGAAGGGGGTCTGCGACTTAGTGAGGTAGAAGCCCCCTTTCCATTTTTCATTAACGCAGTGCGAAACCACTCAACATAAGATAAGCAAAAACAAGGATCATCGTAGCAATCAATGGGATCTTGGAACGGTCAAGATCATTGAACTTCTGAGAACATACTTGTTGCATTCTCCACGTCTGCTTTGCCAGATGTTCTGCAATATGGTCTTCACTAAGTTCATTAAGTGCCTTCAAGAAGTCAACCTCTTCCATGTGCGCTATGGATTCCCCATAAAGCGGCGATGTCAATCTATACAAGGAGCGTTCTCGTGGGTAGAGGCAAGTGAGGATTCTCACTAAAGATATGAGGCCTACAATGACATAGGCAACTGCAGTTGCTATAACAGCATACGATAAAGTGGCAAGTGGATCAGGGAGCTTGCCCAACACTGTGTGGATGGTTAACCCAAAGGCGCTGGCTGCAATGACCCATATTGCAAGTAAGCCAGTGGCCTTGG
>CAYUWT010000043.1:0-7335 GCA_964448625.1 uncultured archaeon | reverse complement strand
GGCGAATTCTATACGTATGAGAATCCGGGCACATACACCATAACAGGTGAGGTAATAGGATGTTGCACACTCCCTTGCAACTTTAGGGGGTATGTAA
Organism: uncultured archaeon; assembly: GCA_964448625.1. GTDB lineage: Archaea > Aenigmatarchaeota > Aenigmatarchaeia > QMZP01 > QMZP01 > CAYUWT01. The sequence goes on along the minus strand of CAYUWT010000043.1, from coordinate 7,238 downwards.
GAGGCTAATGCGTGCAATTAAATTTTGAAACCGATATGCGTCCAAACTGTCATTGACCACGTTCATACCAGAAAGGCGCAGCATGATGTTTTTTGCCAAAAATTCTCTTTTGGAATACCGTGCAGAGGTAATATTTTTATGCGAATGATGCATGCTTGTCTGTTTTTGAAATGAGCATATTTCGGCTATGTTTTGATTTTATAGCGCCTGGAGCGAACCGCCTCTAAGGTGGAGCAGAAGCTTACAAGCCTCCTCTGCAACGCGTTATACTGCGAATGCGCATCTTTTTCTTGTTTTCTGAGGAGGTCATAGAGGAGGAGATGTGGTCTCCCATTCCTGAGAGGGTAAGCCGGAATATCTAAGCCCAAAAACCGCAGCCTTGGGGCTGCCATATAAACAAGGAGTGCATTGGTTGTATTACGCCTTCCTTCCGATATGTCCTTCATGCCGCGCCACACAATCTCCCAGCCGGGGATTCCTGAATACTTATTTTGTTTTGGCAGTTTCATGCCTGAACTCCATAAGCCTCTTTTCTAATTGCCTGAAATTGATAGCGGGATATCTCATAAAATCTTTTTCCACGCTGTAAAAAAGCTGTATAAGTTTACCAAAATCCACCGAATGCATGATAAAATTCCTCGCATCCTCCATATCCTGCTCCCACCCTCTTTCGATTTTTGCCAGCACCTGCGAATAGAGGTCGTAATGGTAGAACTTTACTTTTCCGTGCTGGGCTATGAAGATGCTTCTTTCCTTCCAGTCTGGCAAAGGAGGGATGAAATCATCAGGCGAGGCAAGCTCTATGTTGGCATTGAGCGTTTCTTTTATATCCCTGATAACATCAAATTTCTCTGACAAGTCAGGGTCGAATTTAAGGTCAACATCAATGGTTGATTTGCGCATCCCAAACAGCACCGCTGTCGCCCCGCCGGTGAGGTATACGTTCACCGGCTTGCTCATACTTCTCCCGATTTCCTCCATGATCAGCCGGATTTTTTTGATATTAGAGTTTTCCCTCATGATTCCTCTATGCGTTTAAATTAAAAAAGCGTTCAATCTCTTTGATTCGCAGCCTCCTCTATATAACCGCCCTGCCGCAATAATGTATTATGGGCCTGCTCCCTATTGAAACGGTAGCCGAAAAGATAGGTTTGGTAAGCGAGGATTTAACATTTTATGGAAAATACAAGGCAAAGGTAAACCACAGGCTGCTTGAAAAACTGAAAAACAGGAATGATGGGAAGCTGATTCTTGTGACTGCCATGACCCCTACGCCTGCGGGGGAGGGGAAGACTACGACTTCGATAGGGTTGGGTGAAGCATTCTGGAGGCTGGGCAAAAAAGCGATAACATGCATAAGGCAGCCTTCGATGGGGCCGGTTTTCGGGATTAAAGGGGGGGCTACAGGAGGCGGGTGCAGCGCTGCTGAGCCTTCAGAGGAGATAAACCTGCATCTTACAGGGGATATACATGCAATAACTGCGGCAAACAACCTGCTTGCGGCAATGATTGATAATCACATATACCACGGGAACCAGCTGGGGATTGATCTGAAAAGGGTTGTGTGGAAACGCTCTATGGACATGAACGACAGGGCATTGAGAGAGATAAGGCTCAGCCCATGGGGAAAGCTTGCGGAAAAAACCTACATGACTGGATTTGATATAACGGCTGCAAGCGAGGTAATGGCAATCCTTTCCATTGCGCAAAGCATTGCGGATTTGAAAGGGAGGCTGGGAAAAATAATCATAGGGTACAATAAAAAAGGCCTGCCTGTAAGGGCAAAGGATCTCAAAGTGCATGGCTCTATGGCTGCGCTGCTTTCGGAAGCGATAAACCCGAATCTTGTGCAGTCAACGGAAAACACGCCTGTTTTCGTGCACGGAGGGCCCTTTGCAAACATAGCGCACGGATGCAGCAGCCTGCTTGCGACAAGGCTTGCGCTCAAGCTCTCGGATTATGTGATTACGGAAGCTGGTTTCGGCTCTGATCTTGGGGCGGAAAAGTTCTTCCACATAAAGTGCAGGCTGGGGGGGCTTAAGCCTTCAGCAGCTGTCATTGTTGCTACTATACGGGCCCTTAAGTTTCATGGGGGGCTTCCTCTGGAAAGGCTTGGGGAGGAAAATGAAGAGGCTCTATTGAAAGGGCTTGCGAATCTGGATGCGCATATAAATAATGTCAGGCAGTTCGGCATGCCTGCTGTTGTTGCAATCAACAGGTTTCACCGCGACACTGACAGGGAGTGCAGGCTTGTTGAGAAACATGTCAGAAAAAATGGCATGGCCGCTGAAACGCTTGAGGTGTTCGAGAAGTGCGGTCCGGGGGGTGTGAAACTTGCAGGGCGGCTTATAGAACTTGCAAAAAGGAGGGCCGAAATAAAATTTCTTTATGAAAAAGAAGATACGATCAAAAACAAGATACATGCAATAGCAACAGGGGTTTACGGAGCAGAATCAGTAAGGTCTGCGGGAAAGGCTGCGAAGGAAATAAGGAACCTGGAAAGGCTGGGTTATGGGAGGCTTCCTGTGTGCATTGCGAAAACCGAGTTCTCGCTGTCTGATGACCCCGCAAAGCACGGGAGGCCTAAGGGCTTTAAAGTAACCGTGACAGGGGCAAAGGTAAGTGCGGGGGCGGGGTTTGTTGTTGTCTATTTGGGAAATATAATGACAATGCCCGGCCTGCCTTCTTTGCCCGCTGCGGAGAGGATTGATGTTGATTCTCATGGAAAAGTAATAGGCATTTAGCTGCTTCTTTTAATCATCAAATGCACGGCCCATGCAGCAGCAGCCCCGAGAATAACCCCGCCTGTTATGTCAGCCACTGTGTGAACCCCGAGTGCAGCCCTTGATATTGAAACAAGAGCGGGCAGAATAAGAAGAGGGAGGAGTTTCCATTTGCGCGAAATGAAAAGGAAGGAAAAAACGGCAGCGAATGAAACGGCTGCGTGGCCTGAGGGGAATGAATAGTCGTTCTCACAATATAGGTTGCAGTTGGTTTCATTTCCGCATGGGACGCATGGCCTTGGAACCTTGGCTATATCTTTAATGGCTGCTGTAAGCAGAAATGCAATGATTATCGATATTGCTACTGTTTTTAAAATAACCTTCCTTCGGTGCGGCAGCCTCAGAATAAAACCAAGAATAAGGAAAATTGCCGCAATAGCAAGCAGCAGATAGGGTGAGCTTACCAGGGAAACGCCATACCAGAATGCTTCATAAACGGCTGCCATTGGTTTAATTTCGTCACAGGCTTAAAAAGAGGCTTCCATCTCAGCAAGCAACTGCCTCTCATCATCCCTCAGCTTCTGCTCCACTTTCTTCAGCATCGCTATGTCCTGCGGGGAAAGGTATGTGTGCAGCTCATCATTCTCTGCAACGTCCTTGCCTATCGTGACTTCAGGCACCGATATTGCGACCTTGTCCCCGGGTTTCGCTTCTTTCACGCTCTGGCTTGCGCTCTGTATCTCCCTTATAGTCCCTACAACCTCCCTGCCTTTGGCAAGCCTGTAACCCGGCTTTATTGTGCCGGCCAGGATTTCCACCCCGAATATTGCGGGCTTCTTCTGCCGGAAGACAAAGCCCTGCAGAACCTTCATCCTTGCAGGTCTGGGGGTCTTTAGCAGTATGTTTTCATATGTTGCTGCTTTTCTTTCCTCCTCCCATTTGGCATGCTCCTCCAGCAGCCTGTAAATCACATCTGAATGGAAAACTGTGACATGGCAGCTTTTTGCAAACATGAGCGTCTCCTCTGAGGGTCTCATACCGAAGGCAAAGATTATTGGCTTCGAGAGTGTATGGGCCTCCACCACATCGGACTTGTTTATGTTGCCCACCTGCGCCTTCCTTATGGGGACCATGGGGGAAAGGCTCTTAATGAGTGCTTCAAGGGAACCGAGTGTATCGGCTCTGAGTATAACGCCATCCTTCTGGCTCTCGAACTCCACCTCCCCTATCTCGCTCTGTATGTCCTTTACCGCAAGCCCTGTCTGCTTTTTGTCTGCTCTGTGCAGAATTCTGACAGGCATGCCTGCCACGGCTTTTTCGAGGCCGGGGGCGGCTATCTTTACACCTGCAGCTGCTGATACGGAGGCAACATTCCTGAATGTTGCTATCCTCATGTCTTCAAGCGCGGCTGGCTCGAGAAGGGCCTTTATCTTTGCTGTCAGCGGCTCTTTCCCGCCGATTACAAGGGTGTCGCCTACATGGGCACCCCCGTCGTAAAGGATGACATCTATGGTCATGCCAAGGCCCCTTACATCCTTCACCTCGAGTATTGTTCCCTTGCCTACCGTGTCCCCTGCGGACAGCTTGGGGGAAAGGAAACGCTGGCACACGCCGCATAAAACCACCAGCAGGTCAGCTATGCCTTCCCCTGTTTTGCTTGAGACGGGAACTATGGAAACGTATTTGCGGAAATCTGAAACCCTGTCATATCTTTCTGCCTCAAACTCCCTCATGGAAAACTCGCCAGCGATGCGGTATATCTTCTCCTCCAGCTCATCCTGGACCCGCTTCCCCTGCTCCCCTGCGGTGTCTATGAAACACGAGTCTTTTTTTGGAGCCCAGCCGAGCAGGCTGTCTATCTTCGTGGCTGCGACGACAAAGGGGGTTTTGAACTGCGTGAGGAAGTTGAGGCTTTCATCTGTCTGCGGCTGGAAGCCCTTGTTTATGTCTACTACAAGAATCGCTATGTCCGCTATGCTTCCTCCACGCTTCCGGAGGGTGGTGAAGGCCTCATGGCCGGGAGAGTCAATAAACAGGAGGCCTGGGACTGTAATAGCGACTGAGAGCCTTTCCATCAGCCCGCTGCAGAGGTTTTGTATAACGCCGGCGGAAACATAGCTTGCGGAGATGTGCTGGGTTATGGCTCCGGGCTCGGATTTCGCTATGGCTGTGCCTCTTATCCGGTCCAATAACGTAGTTTTTCCGTGATCCACGTGCCCTAGAACGCTTACGATGGGGGAGCGTATTGTTTCCATAATTAAACGTAATGAGTTCTGTACTTTTTATAGCAGAAAATAGGGTATATTAATCACTTATATATAGTTACAAAACCGAAAGGTTTAAAAAGCCTTTTCCAATAGTTAAACTACTTAATAGTGATTATTATGAATAAAAATGATATTGTGCTGTATGCCATGGTGCTGTTTTTCCTTACGGTTACGAGCATAATGGTGCATGAGGGAGTCCATATGCTCCAGTTCACGCTTGCGGGGAATGAGATAGATGAAGTTGTCCTGTTGGGGTGGAAACCAATAGAATCAGGGAGCGCTGCAGGATGGGTGAAGGCAGGTGTCAGCAGAAACTTCTCCCTTGCGGAGCTTGAACTGCAGGCGCATTTTGTGCAGATACTGTACGTGTTCTTCATGGGATTTGCGCTCAATGTGTGGGCTGCCGGTTACAGGAAAGGGAAAGCGAGAGAGACTGTGAATTATAACGATTTATAGAGAGGTTTTCCACTTAATGCTTATTATCAAGCGCAACTACCCGCATACATGATTCGCTTTATATGTGGGGAATTTAGTGGAAAAGGGGTTACAGGAAATGCTGACTATTTTGTTTTCTTTTCCGGTAGCGCTTTTCGTTAAGTATTTGAGCTAAACACGTACTTTTTTTAAAAAGAAAAGGGTTAGCATTTATGAATAACGCAGACAACAAAATAGTGGTGACTCTATGCTTGACATAAAGCTCATACGCGAGAATCCGGAGGTTTTGACAGCCAATCTGATACGCAGAGGGGCTGAACAGAAGGCTGAATGGGTCAAACAGGCTGGGAAGCTGGATGAGGAATACAGGAAGCTGCTTTTCAATGTCCAGGAAATGAGAGCTGAGAGGAACAAGGTAGCAAGGGAGGTTGCGGCCATAAAGGGGAAGAAGGGTAATGCCGTCAAGGAGATAGAGAGGATGGGGAGAATTTCCAATGATATGGAGAAGCTGGAGGCGGATATTGAGGAGAGGAAAAAGCAGATAAACAATATCCTCATGAGGCTGCCTAATCTGCTCCACGAGTCCGTCCCAAAAGGCAGGGGTGAGGGTGATAATGTTGTGATAAGGGAATGGGGGAAAAGGAAGGAGCCCGTAAGGGTCAAAAGCCATGTTGATGTGCTCACTGATTTGGGGATTGGGGACATTGAAAGGGCGGGGAAGATTTCAGGAGCAAGGTTCTATTTCTTGAAAAAAGAGCTTGTGCTGCTTGATCTTGCGCTTGCGAGGCTTGCGCTTGAAACGCTGAGGAAGAAGGGCTTTACCCTCATTGAAACCCCGCTGCTCATGAGGAGGGGGCCTTATGAAGGGGTTACCGACCTGGGGGCCTTTGAGGATGTGCTTTACAAGGTTGAGGGGGAGGACCTTTACCTGATTGCAACAAGCGAGCACCCTATTGCTGCGATGCACATGGGCGAGGTTTTGAATGAGAAGGACATGCCTTTGTTGTATGCGGGCTGGAGCGCCTGCTTCAGGAAGGAGGCGGGAGCCCATGGGAAGGATACAAAGGGGATATTCAGGGTGCACCAGTTCAACAAGGTCGAGCAGTTCGTTTTCTCAAGGCCTGAGGAGAGCTGGGAGTGGCATGAGAAGCTGATTAAGAATGCGGAGGAGATTTTCCAGAAATTGGGTTTAGCGTACCGCATTGTGAATGTGTGCACAGGGGATATAGGGGATATTGCTGCAAAGAAGTATGATCTCGAGGTGTGGATGCCAGCGCAGAAGGCTTACAGGGAAGCGGTGAGCTGCTCAAACTGCACGGATTACCAGGCGAGGAGGCTGAATGTGCGATATGGCACAGAAGGTGAGAAGCCAAAGGGCTTTGTGCACACTCTCAACTCAACCGCAATAGCCACAACAAGGGCCATAGTGGCCATTCTGGAGAACTGCCAGCAGCCTGACGGAACTGTGGCTGTGCCGAAAGTTTTGCATGAGTATATGGGCGGGATTAAGACTATAGGGGAACGTGGCAGAGGGAAAAAAGGCTGAACCCCGTCTTTCGCGAAACCTGAGAGTTCCAGGCCTGTTTGTTTCAAAAATAAACCGGCATGCTACACAACCATGAAAATTGCCCCTCTGCATGATATTGAAAAACAGAATTTTTGGTCAAAAACAGCATGCTATGCCTTTCTGGTATGAACGTGTTCAGTGATAGTTTGGAGGCATATTGGTTTCAAAAACTAATTGCATACATCAGCCTCTTGCAGAGGGGGTCGAGTTGAAAGGGGTGTGCGACAGCTTCTTCTTATTCGCGCG
>CAYUWT010000042.1:0-7429 GCA_964448625.1 uncultured archaeon | reverse complement strand
TGTTACGTGGCAAGCTTTCGCACACTGCGGAAATAAGAAGGCTTTTGAGTGCACGCAACACACTGAAAAAAGCAAAGAGGGAGTTTGAAAGGGGGGAGGTAAGCTACAAAGAGCTTGTCAGGGCTTTCAATGATTTTGTTATAGGCGGAATGCATGTGAGCTATGTGGATAATCCTGTTGAATCTTATTGCCAAGAATCAGCAGGCCTTGTTGACCACAACCTTTTGCAGCCTGTCCAAAAGGCTCATGACAGGGGGAAAAAGACAGCATTTCTTTCCTCCTCTTATGACAAAAGCATAAAAAGGATACTTGAGCTTGCAGAGTATGCTGATGCCTTTGATGTCATTGTTGCCAATTCTCTTGTTACCGATGGTGATACTATTGTTGGTTTCACAACAAACATTTATGGAAAGAAGGCGGAAGTAGTGCAGGAACGCTTTTTCAGGAGAAATGTGCTTGGAGAAGGCCTGAATGAACGCAATACATTATACATAGGGGATTCGCAGGATGATGAGCCGGTGGCGGAGATTCTTGCCCCGGGGAACTTTATAGTTTCTTTGATGGCTGCCGATGAATACAGGGAGCATATGGCAAGAAAATATAAGGCGCAGACTCCGGAAAATCGGGAAGATGTTGAGAGGCTGCTTGCGGACTGAGCTGCTTACCCCCTGATATAATACCCCGCCTTGAAGAACTCCTTGTCCATCTGCCTGCCTTTCTCGGTGAGTGTCGCTATGGCCTCTGTCCCGTGCCATTCAAGCTTTACCAGCCCCAGCTCGCTGATTTTTTTGAGCGAGGCTATGTCCTTCGGGCTGCCGGTAGCGTATGGCTCGCTGTTCCTTACCCTGTTCACCCAGTGGGCAACAACCCGCATGTAGGGCTTTGTTTTAATGCGGGGTATGCCTGTGTTCATGAGCATTGTTTCAAAGGTGTCGAGGTCCATACCCACTTTGATTTTGCTAATTTAAATGTAGCCGCTATTGAATTTGTATGAAATTCCAGTATGAAGGGCCGGTTTCGCCGATAAAAACAGACCTGAAAAGGTATAGGAGAAGGCTTGAAAGCGTATACAAAGGCCTGTTTACAAAGGAGCAGATTTACAGGGTAGAGGAGGCTGAAGAAAATCTACTCCACAGAGGAAACTTCGCGGTTGCGGATGATGAGGCTCCTCCAGGCCAGTTTGGTGTGAATTTGAGAATTCAGGGAGGTCTTGCTGTTGACTGGAATGGAGAGCTTATTTCATATGATGAGCATGGCAACCAAGCTCCACAGGGCAGAGTTATTACTATGCCCCAGCTGCGCTTCAGAAAGCTTACAGCCAAGGAAAGAAAATTCGAGGAGTGGTTTCATCCTCCATACCTAGAAACTTATGTGCACGAATACAACCATTTCATTGCATACGTCCTCCAGCTGTTTCCAATGAACCTTGCTTACCATATTCTTGATATGGTAAATGCTGGGACTGTCCAAGACATAAAGCCCGCAGAATGGTTTAATTTAATGAAAAGTTCTGTCCGTTTCCACCTGTATCATCTTAATGAGCTTTTTACGGAGAGATTGGAAGACCTTGTCATTTCTGAAATGGGATATGAAGCCTTCCCTTACCACACTGTTGATTCGCTGAAAGGAGACCAGCAGAAAGCGGGCCGTTATCTGAAGGAAACCGTATATTCGTTTGATGTAAGCGAATTCATCGAGATTTTTGAAAACTGGATAGCACTAAGATTCTCGCAAGGGGATGAGCTGTGGGAGAAAGACTTTGCAGAATTTTTCCACAATTACGTAGACTCCACTCAAAAGATAGAGGTTGTAAAAGCAAAGGAACTCTAAACTTTAAAAACAAGCTCCTTTTCCTTTGCGAAAAAGCCGCAGTTCCTTATCACAAGCTCCTTCTCCTCCCTTACCTCGCCTATAAGCTTTGCTTCAATGCCTGCCTCTGTTGCTATGTCTATCGCCTTCTCAGGCATGCTTGTGAATATGGCCATCCCAGTTCCCATGCTCCATATCCTGTAGGCTTCCATGTCATCAACACCTCCAATCTCCTGCAGGCTGAGCATGAGGGGGTTGGGCCTGAAGGGGTCGAATATGCTTGCCCCCAAACCGGGTATGCGCAGCAAGCGTAAGATTTTGCCCGCTAAACCCCCGCCGGTTATGTGGGCTATCCCGCTTACCCTCCCCGGCATTGCGCCCAGGATTTTCAGGATGGTTGCGCAGTAAATTGTGGAGGGTGTGAGCAGCTCCATTGCCATCTTTTTCCCCTCATCCGTTTTGTGCCATTCCTCTCCGTATTTGTCACGCAAAATTTTCCTCGCAAGGGAAAACCCGTTCGAGCGGAAGCCTTTTTCACGCAGCCCCACTATCTTGTCACCCTGTTTTATTTTTTCCGGGTTTATAAGGTTGTATTTTTTGGCAGCCCACAATACGGTGGCGCCCCAGTTGTAACGATGCCGGCCATAGCCACTTACCCTCCCGCCAACCTCAGCTATCTCCCCGTTAACAACAGCGACCTTTGCAAGCCTTGCTGCCTCGACCATCCCTTCAGCCAGGTTTTGAACCAGCTGCCTGTTGAGCCTGCTGATTTCGAGAATGGAGCCGAAAAGCACCGGTTCCCCCCCTTTGCAGACTGCATCATCGCACACCATAGCAAAGAGGTCATGCGCAATAGTCCTGTGGAAGGAGAATTTCCCGGAAGCGGAGCTGAGCCTCTCCGCTATCTCAGTCTTTGTCCCCACGCTGTCAAAGTTCATCATAACCACCATGTCCTCAAGGCCGCTTATGCTTACAAAGCGGGAGCCTGAGAAATCATCCACAGGAGCGGAAACCTCTCCAAGAAGGCCCTTCCTGTTCTCCCACGTCCTTTTCGAGGCCTCGTACATTATCCTCGAACACACATCGCCCAATTCAACGTTAACCCCGCTTTCCCTGTAGGTTTTCCCGGGAGGCATAAATAGAATTGCATTCTTGTTTTAAATCTTATGGATTGCTTTTACTGTAAACAACTGTATCTAATTTAATAAAAAGATATAAAAACACGTGTTTACCATGATTTCCAAACAATATAAATCTTTGTTTTAAACCTTCATATGACAGCCCGCGTTGAAGTTGGGGTAAAGCCCGCTGTTACGGATGCGCAGGGGGAGAAGATAAGAAACCGCATAGAAAGGGAATTAGGTTTAGAGATCCATTCTGTAAAGGTTATAGAGGCTTTTACCATAGATGCGCAGCTGAAACAGGGGGAGCTTGAAACAATATGCAGCCAGCTGCTTGCGGACCCCGTTATCCATGAATATTCCATCAACAGGCCGCTTGCAGGGAAGTTCGACTGGATGGTTGAAGTTGGGTTTCTCCCGGGGGTCAAGGACAACGCTGGCGATGTTGCAAAACAAGCCGTTTCGGAGCTGCTGAAAAAGCCCGCAGGAAATGTTTACACATCAAAGGTGTATCTCATAAACGGCCTCCTTGAAAGGGGGCAGGTTGAGGGGATTGCGAAACGGATACTGGCTAACGACCTCATACAGCGCTGGCTAATAGCGGATTACAGGGAATGGAAAAGGAAACCTCTAACCCTTGAAGCCCCGAGGGTTGTTATAAAACATTCCCCTCAAATGCAGGAGATAGATATTGAGCTGGAACCCGCGAGACTCCTTGAGATGGGCAAAAAGCGCAGCCTTGCGCTGAACCTTGCGGAGATGCTGGCAATCAAATCCTATTTTTCCGACCCTGCTGTTGGGGAAGCAAGGAAACAGGCAGGTTTGAGTGCAAGGCCCACGGATGTTGAGCTGGAGGCAATAGCGCAGACATGGAGCGAGCACTGCAAGCACAAGATATTCAACAGCGAGGTGGTTTATGAGGCTGATGGAAAAACTGAGATAATAGATGGATTGTTTGAGAGTTATATAAAGGCTGCGACAAAGAAGATTGCGGAGGGAAAGGACTGGGTGGTGAGCGTTTTCTGGGACAATTCCGGAGTCATAAAATTCAATGAGGAGCTGCTTTTCTGCCTGAAATGCGAAACCCATAACAGCCCCTCCAACCTCGAGCCTTACGGGGGCGCGCTTACGGGAATTGTCGGCGTTTACAGGGACCCCATGGGGACCGGAAAGGGGGGAGAGATACTCTACGGCACATACGGCTTTTTTGCGGGGGAGCCGGATTATTCCGGACCTTTGAAGCCGCGCATACACCCGAGGCAGCTGCTGGAAGGCGTCAGGCAGGGGGTGCAGGACGGGGGAAACAATTCAGGGGTGCCCACCGTTTGGGGCAATGTGTTTTTTGACAGCGGGTATATGGGAAAATGCGTGATTTATGTTGCTGCAGCGGGGCTTATACCGGCGAAGGTCAAAGGGGAAGATGGGTGGGTAAAGAAGGTAAAGGCCGGGGATATTATAATGATGGCCGGGGGGAGGGTTGGGATAGACGGGATACACGGAGCAACAGCTTCGAGCGAGGGCTACCATGAGGGAATACCGGCCAGCCATGTGCAGATAGGAGATCCATTTACACAGAAAAAGGTGCAGGATTTCATAGTGGAAGCGAGAGGTTTTTTTAACTGCATAACAGATTGCGGGGCCGGAGGCCTGTCAAGCGCGGTCGGAGAAACAGCAAGGCTTTCAGGAGGGTGCGAGATATGGCTGGACAGGGTGCCGCTCAAGTATGCAGGACTTGACCCGTGGCAGATACTTGTTTCGGAATCGCAGGAACGGATGGTTTTTGCAGTGGACCCCGCGTACAGGAAAAAGATGGCTGAGCTTGCGAAAAAGCATGATGTGGAGCTGACGGTTATAGGGAAGTATACAGACTCCGGCTATTTCCATGCGCTATATAACTACCCGCACATTAATGTGCGGGAAATTGATAAGGATAAGACTGTTGCCTTGCTGGACATGAGGTTTTTGTATGAGGGCGTGCCGAAACAGAAAATACACGCAAGGTGGGAGCAGAAAAAGCATCCCGAACCTGAGCTGCCCGATAAACCCAATTGCGAGGACATTCTGCTGAAGATGCTTTCGAGGCCCAACATATGCAGCAGGGAATATATTGTAAGGCAGTTCGATCATGAGGTAAAGGGGAAGACTGTGATAAAGCCGCTTGTGGGTATTGAAATGGATACGCCGAGCGATGCGGTTGTAATGCGCCTTTCATTCGGTTCGTTTGAGGGCATAGCGGTTGCCAGCGGCGCATGCCCCAAATACAGCCAGATAGACGCATACCACATGGCTGCCACGAGCATTGATGAGGCCGTCAGGAGGGTTATAGCTGTGGGAGCAAGGCCTGATTACATTGCGCTCAACGACAACTTCTGCTGGCCTGACCCCACAAAGGATACGCATATGGCTGCGCAGCTTGTGAGGGCGAACAAGGCTGTTTATGATTACACAACCGCTTTTGGCACGCCGTGCATAAGCGGGAAGGACAGCATGTCGGTTGAGGGGGATGTGAGCGATGGGAAAAGAATACATAGAGTGAAGGCCTTGCCCACGCTGCTCATCTCCTCTGCGGGAAAGGTTGAGGATGTGAGGAAATGCATAACAATGGACCTGAAGGCTGCAGGCGAAACCATATACATTCTGGGAAACACGAAGGATGAGCTGGGTGGAAGCGAATATTATGAGATGCTGGGTTTTGTGGGGAACAGGGCTCCCAGGGTGGATGCAGGCGAGTGCAAAAAGCTGTATGAAGGCCTTGCAAAAGCTATATCCAAAGGGCTTGTAAGCGCTGCCCATGGCTGCTACAGGGGGGGTTTCGGGATTGCAATAGCGCAGATGGCCTTCGGAGGGATGATGGGCTGCGAGGTTGATGCGGGGAGAGTGCCCACGATAGGCGCGTTACGCGATGATGAGGTGCTTTTTTCCGAGTCGGCAGGGAGGTTTGTGGTAAGCGTGCCTAAAAAGAACGAGGAGGCCTTTGAGCTGATAATGAAGGATAATGTTTTCGCGAAGGTTGGCGTTGCGAAAACGGAGAAAAGGCTCTCCATAACAGGGATTGAGGGGGAGCGGGTGGTTGATGTTCCGCTTGAAAAGCTGAAAAAGGTGTGGAAAAAACCGATGGACTGGTAGTATGAAACAGCCAAAAGCGCTCATAATGGAAGGGTATGGGGTAAACTGCGAACAAGAGAGCGGGCACTGCATAAAAGAAGCCGGCGGTATTGCGAAGAGGGTCCACATAAACGACCTGCTGGACGGCCATGAGAGGCTGCGGGATTATCAAATACTAGTCCTGCCCGGAGGCTTTTCCTTCGCGGACAATCTTGGAGCAGGGAGTGTATGGGCTGCCAAGCTGAAACACAATCTGGGGAGCGAGCTCATGTCCTTCATAAAAAAGAAAAAGCTCATTATAGGCGTGTGCAACGGATTTCAGGCCATGGTCAGACTCGGGATACTGCCTGCTATAAACGGGAATTACAGCGAGCAAACTGTCACCCTTACAGCAAATGAGCGCGGGAGGTTCGAGGACCGCTGGGTTTACCTCAGGATAAACCCGAAAAGCAGATGTATCTTTACAAAAGGGATAAGAAACCTATACCTCCCTGTGAGGCATGGGGAAGGTCGTTTCCTGCCCCGCGACCAGAAGGTGCTCGAGGCGCTTGAAAAGAATGAACAGGTTGTTGCATGGTATGTGAACAGCAGGGGAAAATTTGCAGGATATCCGCACAACCCGAACGGTTCAGCAGGCTCAATCGCCGCAATATGTGACCCTGCGGGTCGGTTGTTCGGAATAATGCCCCACCCCGAGGCATATAACCACCGCATATGCCACCCGAGATGGACAAGGGAAACGCTGCCGGAGGAAGGGCTGGGGATGGCCATATTCAGGAACGCTGTTGAATATGCGAGGGAGCATTTTTAGATTTTCCGCTAACGCTTTTAATAAACTCATTAAGGAAAAAGGTTATGTGTGAAATGGGAACTATTCCTGCTCAGCGGCACCTTCGCATTCGGGGAGATTATTTCATACTTGGCCGGAGGCTGGCAGCTTGCCGCGATCTACCTGCTGCTGTGGGTTGACAAGATGCTGCTGAGGGCTTTTTTGCCTTTGAGGTGGACGGGCCTTGAGCTGACAACGCTTGCCTCGGTTTTCGCTGCCCTTGTTTACGGCCCGCTTGCTTCCCTAGCGCTGGTTCTTATAGTGGCGGTGCTCATGAGGGCTGCGCGCTTCTTTGCTCTCCCCGTAAGGGAGCCTGATTTCCCGGTTTTCCTTCCGCACCCGTATGTCATTATGGACGGGTTGGGGGGGTATGTTGCAGGGCTGCTTGCCTATGCAGGGTTCTTCTGGGCTTTCATTGGAACTGTAGTGTTCAAGTTCTTCGCATACGGGTTTACCGCAATGTTCTTCTTCGGAAGGAGCTTTGGGGTGATTCATGGACTGATTTATGTGGGGTTCAATATGCTGCTCCTTTTCTTTGCTGGGCAGGCGCTTGCGAAATTTGTGG
>CAYUWT010000041.1:6630-7467 GCA_964448625.1 uncultured archaeon | reverse complement strand
CTCAGCTTCCTTCAGAATCTGGAGCCTTTTCAGCCTGCCCACGTTTGCCGCAAGCAATGCACGCTGCGTTTTGGCATCAATGTTCTGGAGGTCATTCATGCTCCTCACAAGGACTGTCGAGTAGCCGTTTGATATCCCCCTCAGTCCCCGCGGGTTCTTGTAACCCACCTTCACCATCGTTCCCTTGCCCCTCAAAGCCTTCTTCATCTTGCTGTCCCCTCCGCGCGGCTTCCTCCACTCCGGGCCCACCCGAAGGTTGGCATTGCTGTAGCCCTGCCTTCTGAACCTTCGCACTTTCCTTTTCCTCATCATTTCACCTGCGCCCTTGGAATTGCGCGCTGGGTAAGATAAATGCCGTCCTGGAAGACGCGCCTGTCGAAGCCTCTTATCCTCGTGGCCCTCTCTATCCTTGCAGCCGCAAGCCCCACTTCCTCCCTGTCGATGCCCGTGACTGTTATCTCATCCTTCTCCACCTTTATCTCCACCCTCCCTGCAGTCGCAACTGACTTTGACTCCTTCTCGCCGAGGAAATTCTCTATCACCAGCCTGTCCTTCTCCGCCTTCACCTTTATCGGGAAGTGGGAGTGCACAATTTTGAGCCTTGCTTCATAACCTCCAGAAACGCCGCTGACCATGTTGGCTATGTGGGCCCTGTAGGTTCCGGCAAGGGCTTTGAAGCGGCGGGTTTCATTTTTCGAGGCAACAACGGCTTTGCCTTCCTTTGTCTCTATCGCAACCGCATCCTCCCTGTAGGGCTTCTTCAGCTCCCCTGCTGGGCCTTTGACTGTTATCTGCCCTTTCTCAGCCTTCACTTCTATGCCCTGAGGTATCAGAGTT
>CAYUWT010000041.1:0-6530 GCA_964448625.1 uncultured archaeon | reverse complement strand
TCTTTTCTCATATAAACCTTTTCCATATGAACTTAATAAAAGGTTTAATCCAAAAAATGGTTTCTTTTCTCATATAAACCTTTTCCATATGAACTTAATAAAAGGTTTAATCCAAAACCTGTTATTATAGCTATACAATTAGTGTAGAGCGGTTTATTTAAATGCTATTTCCGGATTAAACAAGGAAAGAAACCAGAGTTAATGCAAGCGCCGAGAGGGCTGAAATCATGGCTATTGCTTTTGCCTTTTGCATGTCAAGCATATGCTCTTTATCCCCGACCTTCCTTTCTTCCCCGCTTTTCCCCTTCATGGCCTGCTCCATATAATATGTGCCTTTCCTTGCGTGTTTCACGCAGAAGCCGGACAGCGCTTCGCAGAGGCTGAGGAAAGCGAAGAACAAAGGGATGAGCAAAAGGAGCTTTGAGTATTCGGGAAAGTGGTTCACCTGTATTGTCCTCAGAAGGATGAAGGATATGGCGAAGGAAAAGGCAGCATAGCCTGCTCTTGAAACCCTTCCCCTGAGGCCTATGTTGCAAATTCCGGCCTTGTATTCAGCCATATACTATTTCCCGCATTCAAATTTAAGCATGCATGCGGGTAGTTTTTATGCGGTGAAGTTATAAAGCATGCCATTGTTGTCATCGATCACCGCGTTCCCTTTCCAGTCCGTTTCCTGTATTTTGAAGTAATAGGTTGTCCCCGCATGGAGGCTGGTGAGGAGGGTTGAGCGCTGTTTCGAAGGGCCGAAAACATAATTCTTCTGCCTCATTTGGGTATCCGGCCCCCAGGATAGTATGCCTGTAAGGCCGTCTGAAAGCCAGCTTACGGCTGCTGTGTTGCCATCAAGCTTAACTATGATATTGGATATTGAAAGGGGCGGTG
Source organism: uncultured archaeon (assembly GCA_964448625.1). Classification (GTDB taxonomy): domain Archaea; phylum Aenigmatarchaeota; class Aenigmatarchaeia; order QMZP01; family QMZP01; genus CAYUWT01. The sequence goes on along the minus strand of CAYUWT010000041.1, from coordinate 5,648 downwards.
CGCTTTTCCTGGAGGGCTTGTGGATGGCAAAATTGTAAAGAAGCCCGCCATTGTCTTCCATCTCCACATTGCCATTCCTGTCCCTCGCCTGGATTTTGAAGTAATATGTCCTGCCCGGGACAAGGCTGCTGAGCCTCGCCTCCTTTTCGGTTGAATAGCCGGTATATGCCTTTTTCCTCAACCTCCTGTCCGGCCCCCAGAAAAGCGTGTCCCTGCTCTCTGCATTTGTCTGCCATTTTATTGTCGCGGCCCTTCCGGAAAGGGCTATTGTAATGTTGTAAATCTCCAGCCCGTTGTCTGTGCTGTTGCCTCCCACGGCACTGAAAGCATCCACCCTTCCATGGCCGCTGAATCTGCCGCCCAGCTTTTTTGCCGTCGAGAACAGGGAATCCTTCAGCTGCTGGGCAGTATAATCCGGATTTTTCTCAAGCAGCAGCGCTGCAACGCCGCTGACATGCGGGGTTGCCATGCTTGTTCCCGAGAGCTTCGTGTACCAGTAGTATCCGCAGTCACCCGCGGCCAAGCATGAATATGCGGATAATATGCTTACCCCCGGGGCCACAATATCCAGCTCCTTTCCATAGTTTGACCATGATGTCATGATATCGTTCGCATCAACCGCACCGACAGCAACAGCTTTGCTGGCGCATGCAGGGGTTGAAATAACATCCTTTCCGCTGTTTCCTGCTGCGATGACCACCAGGATCCCGTTATCCGCAACCCACTTGACCTTTGCCGCAAGCGGATCCGAATCGCAGCTATCCGCAAAGTTCTCTCCTCCGAGGCTTATGCTCATAACCTTCGCATCCAGCCTGTTTACCGCATATTCCATCGCGGCCATTATATCATCCTCCTCGCAGAAGCCATCGCTATTGCATACCTTGAGCATGTAGAATCCCGCATCCGGAGCGACACCCCTTGCGGTCATGCCATCTATTGTGTGAACCCCGTCTGCGGTTATTATGCCTGCGACATGGGTCCCGTGGCCATTCTCATCCTGCGGGTCAGTATCGTTCTCAACAAAGTCATACCCTCCGAGGTAGCTGTCGTTCAATTCTGTATGATTGTAATCGGCCCCTGTGTCAAGTATCACCACCTTTGCTCCTTTGCCGGTTATGTTCATGGCCCATGCCCTGTCAGCTCCTATCTGCACATTCGAGCGGTCATCGGCAATCATGAAAACCCTGCTTTCCCTGAAGGGGCCCTTCACATTTGCCGGGCATTCGAGAGATGCAGAGCTTTCCAGGGCATGGCGGATTAAACACCCCCGCTCCTCAAGCAGGCGGATATTTGCCTTATCCGGAGAATCAACAATCACTCTTTTGGTTTTCGCAAGGCTCACAGGTATGGCTGTTTCCCAGTCAGCCGATGTGAGCGGTTTAAACAAATCCGCCTCCGGCTCATATACCCTGAAGGGCTCCTGCGCAGCAGCAGGAATAACCAGCAACAGCACAGCAGCACAAAGCAGATACTTCCGCATTCAATAATATATGTATTCCGCCTGCAATATATACGCAGTTCTTCTGTAATACATGCGTGTTTTATGAGCGAAGGTTCGTATTTGCAAAAAGATTTTTCAAATTAGGCTCCAAACCTCTTCCAATCCAACCTATTTCTTCTTCGCCCTTTCTGTGACCCTGACCCTTTCTTTTTCCTTTCCGCGGGGCCTCTTCTCTTTTGCCTCTTTTGTTTCTTCCTTCTCCTTTACCTTTTCCTTGCCTTTCTCTTCCCTCCCAGCCTTTTCCCCTTCTTTCCCCTCGGGCTTTTCTTCTGCGCCGGGCAGGTGGCCTATAAGCTCGAACGCGCCGGTGCCTATGGGAGCGAGCTGGTTGACCATCACGTTTTCAACCGTTCCCCTCAGCTCGTCAACCTCGCCTCTTATTGCGGCGTTTACAAGGTGCTTCTTTGTCTCCTCAAAGCCTGCCCTCACGAGAACGCTGGCCTTTCTGCCGCTTATGCCGTACCTGCCTATGGACCTTATCATCCCGTCGCGGGTCATGATATCCGCAAGCAGCATGAGGTAGCGTATGTCAACATGCAGCCCCTGCTCCTGCATCGTGTACTGCGCCTGGTTGATAATAGCATTCCTCGTTGCCTCTATGCCCAGCGCATCGTAAACCTCGAATATGTTGTTGCTGGTCGTGCGGGTAGCATCTACACCCTGGACAGCCATCACCTTCCTGAGGTTGCTCCCCAGCGTGGTTATTATCCACTCGCCCTTCTCGTTCTGCGAGACTATGGCCTGTGATATCTCTTTTATCCCCTTTATGCGGCTTTCCAGCACTGCAGTCTTCAGCCTGTGCAGTGTTCTTATATCTTTGCCCTTCTGCGTAACCACAAGGGCACCGTTCTTAGCTGTCATGCTGGCGCCGCGCGGCTTGATGGCTGCGGGCATGGACTCCGGCTCTATTCCAAGCTCCTTCAGCCTCTTCATGTCGAGCCTGCAGTGTATCACCGACTCGGTGAGGTCCATGGAGAAGCTGTGTATGACATTCTTGATTTTTATCTCCTTTATGTTCTCCGCTATCCTCTTCACCTTCTCCTTCGTGTCATACTCCTTCTCAACATAGATTGTCATTGTCGGGGTTGTGGGCTCCTTCCTCGCATCGAATATCTCAAGCATCCTTGGGAGGCCCAGCGTAACCTGTATCCCGGCTGTGCCTGCGAAGTGGTATGTCCTCATAGTCATTTGAGTGGCGGGTTCGGAAAGGCTCTGCGCTGTGACAATCCCTACAGGCTCCTCGGGGTCGTACACCATCCTCGCGTAGGCCTCTCTTACACCTGAAAGAAGCTTCTCCTTCCCCTCCTGCGTGAGGCCCTTCTTCTGCGCGTATATCTCAACCTCTTCCCTCACCTTTTTCGGCAGCTCCATTTCCATACCTCCAGATTTCATTCCTGTATGCCAATTGCGGCCTTCCAGTCAAACCTCCCGAAATCAGATTTGGCAACATCAACCGCATCCTCGCCCGCCCTGAACTGCACTATGTCCCCCAGCGAGTTCCTCACGCTCCTGTCATGCCCTATCTTGAGGTCCTGGAGCGCATTGACCAGCCGCCTTTGCATATAGCCTGATTTGCGGGTTCTCAAGCTTTTGTCCATCAGCCCTTCTCTCCCATTCATTATGTCCCAGAAGACCTCGAAGGGCTGCAACCCCGTGCGGAACCCATGCGCTACAAAACCTTTGCTGGAAGGCGAGAGGTCATGGGGAAGCACATGGGGAAGGGTGCGGTCTATGTAGCCGTTCCTTATCCTCTCCCCCAATATCGTCTCCTGCCCCACGGCTGCTATCATCTGTGTAATGTTTATGTAGCTTCCTTTGGAGCCTGACTTTGCCATCATTACAAGGTCGCTCTCCCTTATGCTGGAAGAGACCATGATGCTGAGGTCGCTTATGGTTTTTGCAAGCACCTTCAGTATGTGCGCCTCCAGAGACTCCTCCGGCGTCATGCCCGGCAGTATTTCCATGGTTTCGGCCTTGAAGTGGTGGATGAAGCTGTTGGCCTTTTTCTGCGCCTCCTCGAGATTTGAGGTTATCTCCTTCTTCACATGCGGGATTATATCAAGGTCGCTCAATCCTATGGAGAAGCCCCTCATAAGCAGGTATGAGGATGCCAGTCTGGCTGTCCTGTCTATGAACTCCGACACCTTCTCAGGCCCCCACAGCCTGTTTATGCGGCTTATTATGAGCCCCTTCTCAGGCCCGACAGCTGCGGCATCTATGCGGCCGCTGAACAGTTTTCCGTCTTTAATAACCACAATGCCGTCCTGCGCCTGCTTCTGCTCCGGGGTAAAGTTTTTCGAAAAATTTGAATCGAATTTTGCGTTCAGCCCGGAAGGCAGTATGAGGCTGAATATCTCCTTCCCGGTGAACCTCTCCTTATCCGGGATATCAATATCTATGCCGGCAAGAGCCAAAAGCCGGGCTGTCTCGCGCTTGTCCAGCGAAAGGTTTTTATCCGTGAGCAGAAACATCCCTGATATGTTGTCCAGGTCAAGGCCTATCACAGGCGCTCCGAGCTTGGGCGAAATTATGTTCTTCTCCACAAGCATGAGATAGTTCGCCTCAACCCTTGCTTCCTCATTCTGCAGCGCGTGCAGGTTCATCTCATCCCCGTCAAAATCCGCGTTGTAGGGGAAGCAGACGCTGGGGTTTATGCGGAATGCGTTGTAGCGCATCACCCTTACCCTGTGGGCCATTATGCTTATCCTGTGGAGGCTGGGCTGCCTGTTGAAAAGCACAATATCGCCGTCCTGCAGTTGTCTATCAGCCAGCCAGCCGGTGTCGATGGATGAAAGGATTTCCTTCCTGTTGTCCTCCGTTATCTTTATCTTCCGCGCGTCAGGCCTTGTGACATAATTTACCTTGTCATGCCTTATGAGATCCGCCACCACCTTCTTGCTGAAGTCTGTGACAGCCACGGGTATAGAAAGCTCCCGTGCAACAACTTCCGGTATACCTACCTCGTTTATCGAGAGCCTGGGGTCGGGTGCTATAACAGTCCTTGCGGAAAAATTGACCCTTTTGCCCAGAAGGTTTCCCCTCAGCCTGCCTTCCTTGGCCTTCAGCCTTTGTATGAGGCCTTTCAAAGGCCTGCCCGAGCGGTGCCTTGCGAGGGGGGCCCCTGTGAGCTCGTTGTCGAAATACGTGGAGACATGGTACTGGAGCAGCTCCCACAGGTCCCTTATTATGAAGTCAGGAGCCCCTATCTCTATGTTCTCCTTGAGGCTCTGGTTTATCCTCACTATGTCCACAAGCTTGTGGGTAAGGTCATCTTCCGACCTTTCCCCTGTTTCCAGCGTGATGCTGGGCCTCATTGTAACGGGTGGTATTGGGAACAGCGTGATTATCAGCCATTCGGGCCTGCCGCCCTTGAAGCCCATCTTCGCCGCGTCCCCATCAGAAACCTTCTCGAACCTCTCGCGTATTATCATCGGATCCAGCTCGTCCGCTTCCTCATAATATGTGTACGGCTTTACGAACTTGACTTTTTTCTGCTTCGCCTTGCATTTGGGGCACTTGTTCGGCTGGAGCATGGATTTGTGGGTAATGTCTGTCTCCGCCATGAGGGCTGAGCACTTCTGGCATATGATCTTCAGCATCTCATAAACATGCTTCACATAAAGCACGTGGATTATGGGCCTGGCAAGCTCAAGATAGCCGAAATGGCCGAGGCAATCGCCTATCCCGCTGTTGCACGTCCTGCAATAGAGCCCGGGGTCTATGACGCCTAAACGCGGGTCCATTACCCCGCCCTCTATCGGGTAACCATCAGCATCATACAGCTCGCTGTTCACTATTCTGACGCGGGCCATCTTCTTTATCATTTCAGGGCTGAGCATCCTGAATCCTATGGACTTTATTCTGGTCGGCATGCCGCCTCCGGATCAGTTAAATGGAAAATAACTTCCCGTACATTAATGTACGGGTAATTATTAAAGGGGGGGAAAATACTGGAACCGGAAAGAGAAAACGGATGGCTGAAAGGTGAAGAGGAAAGGTTTGAGAAAAACGGCGAAATGAAAAAAGATGGATAGAGACTACCGTACTTGAGTTTCATATCTCCTCCACGGAAACCACAGGGTATATGCCCCCGCCCTTCAGCTCGTCAAGGAAAAGCTTGAACGCATAGCCTGTCTCAACCCACGTG
>CAYUWT010000040.1:0-7543 GCA_964448625.1 uncultured archaeon | reverse complement strand
TCAACCGCATAGGCTGCCTGCTCACCTTTTACAGAGCCCAAAGCCTTGCGGGGCTCGAAGCTCATCCTGCTGTATTTAACGTTCCATTGTGTCATTGTATTAGTCTCCCTTCTCTGATTTTGCACGCGTGCACCTTTCTTTTCTTTCACCTGCAGGGTAAACATCGTCAACGCATTTCATAGCAAAACTGTATTCCATACCTCTGCTCAAGGATCTGGCAGGGTACACGCCTTCAATTTGCTTTGCTTTAAATTCCATGCTGACCTGCCTCCGCTTCCTTTTCACCACTCTGCATCCTTGCCGATACCAAAGCCTTGCATGTATAGGGACATTCTATTTCATTTGCCATTATGACGTTTTGCGCCATTTCCGCCGGATTTTCCATGCGGCCTATCATTATGTAAACAACAGGCCTTTGCTGGCCTTTAGCTGCTGTATTTATCCATTTCCAAAAAACACTGTGCGCCGGTATTTCCATTGGTCCCTGCTCTTTGGAAGTGTCAAACGGCAGGCCGTAAGGATTCATTACCCTCACATATCTAGGCCCTGCCTTGCTTTCATTGCCATGGTGGGCGTCATCCACAAAGCCCTCTGCTGTTTCCCTGTAGCTGCCTCTGTCCTCAGATTCGTGTATCACAACTTTCCACCTGCCCTTATGATATCCCTTTTTCATCTTCTCAACATATTCGACCAACGTAGATGTTGTATAGCATATAGCCTTGCATATCCCTTCGCATTCAGGCTGGCAGGTTTTCAGAAGGTCTGTTGCCGGGGCCAATATTTCTGCTGTTGCCTGTTGGAATTCCGGCTTCTGCCTGTTTTCCCATAAAGCAAGCAACAGAGAGCTCATCTGGTTGCTTGTAAGCATGCTGTTTTCAGGGTCTGTTTTCAGCTGGTATTTTACCATACGTGCCAATTCTGTATCTGTTTCTTCAAAGCCATATTCTCCCTGATGGCTTTGCGGCAGCCAGCTATCATGTGAGGACAACGCTTTGTCAGAAAAGTGGTAGAGTGTAAGATCCCTCCTCGAGTTAATCATGTTTCTATATTCATCGCTGAAATAATGCCAAACCCCTTGTTTGGTAAGCGATCTGCTTGTCATATCAATCAGATCATAGCAAATTCTGTGTGGGCTTACAATTCCGCTTTCAGGCAATATTATTTCTGGCATGCTTCGCCTCCCTGTGAAATGGCGCATGCAACGGTCTGCCCCGCATCTGTTAATGTTACAGGGAGGCCGGCTTTTTGCTTTGTTCCAAAATCTATCAGACAGCAACGCTTAAGCGAATTCAGGTTTTGCCAAACAGCTGTGCGGCTGCAGGATAACTCTTTTTCCAGCTCCCTTGCAAGTGAGGAGGCCGTATATGTGCTTGAGTTTGAGGCAAGAAAGCTTATTATTAATTTTTGCTTTTTTGTAAGCCTCTCACGCGAAACAGCTATAAGAAACCGAAAATCTTCTCTTTCAACCGGAGTGGAGTTGCAGGACATAACAAGCACTGGGGTTTTAATGCAACCGGAGGCTCTTGCCTCGGTTTATACAAGGAGGATAAGAAGAGAGCCTGAGCTACCAGAAGCCGAGAATTTGCTGTTCATTTTTCTGGCATGCATAGGATATAGTTTTACACGGGGCTATTTAAAGCGGGTGTACAGGAAATGTTTGACAGACTTTTAATATCAGGGCTGAATTGATAATATGGAACCCCTTTCCTTGCCCGAGCCGCTCAAAAATCTCCTCACCGGTATTGAGCCGAAAACTGTGACCATTTTCTACGGCGGGCCGGGGACAGGGAAGACAAATATCTGCATGCTGGCAGCATTGGAGTGCATAAAAAAGGGGGGCAGGGTTGTTTACATGGACAGCGAGGGCGGGTTTTCTGTTGAGAGGCTTGGGCAGATATGCAAAGCGGCCAAGATGGATATGGATAATGTGCTCTCCAGGATAGAGCTTCTCCAGCCAAAAAGCTTCGAGGAGCAGAAATCCATGATAAAGGACATTGAGAAAAAGGATGCTGACCTTGTGATTGTGGATTCAGCAGTAGCGCTCTACAGGCTGGAATTTGCAGAGAACAGGGAGGATTCAAACGAGCCCGGAAGGCAGCTTTCAAAGCAGCTCTCGATACTGTCCCGCATATCCAGAGAAAAAGGCATATCTGTAATTGCAACGGCCCACACATACAAGAACTGGGACACGCAGGAGGATGAGATAGTGGGAGGGGAGATGATAAAATACTGGTCGAAGGTGATGGTGTTCCTTGAAAGGACGGGCAGGATGTCTGAGCGGCAGGCCAGGATTGTCAAGCACTTCCACATGGAGGAAGGGAAGCAGGTAAAATTCATGCTGGTCGAGGAGGGCATAGCTCCCGTGAGGTTCAAGATATTCTGAAGGTGCCATGAAAATCGTATTTTTTGACTTGGAGACTCAGTACATCTATCAGGAACTCGGGATGACGGATAACGCAATCAAAGACCCGTCTAAACTCAGACTGGCAGTTGCAGGGATATTATCAAAAAACCATCACACCTTTTTTGATGAGGGCAATGTGGGAGAACTTTTTGACACGCTGAAGCAGGCAAATCTGATAGTCGGTCACAACGTTCTCAGGTTTGATTATAAGGTCCTCCAGCCATATTTACACCAAAGCATAGTGAAAGAGCTGGGAGAAAAAACTTTTGATATTATGCACGAGCTGGATAAACTCACTGGCTGCTGGATATCCTTGGATGACCTGTGCAAAAAAAATGTCGGCCTGAAAAAAACAGTCGGTGGAATCGAAATACCTAGAATGTGGAGGGAGAAGCAGTTTCAAAAAGTCAAGGACTATCTTCTTAACGACCTCAGAATGACAGAGGCCGTTTATAACCATGGCAAAACCATAGGCAGATTCATGTACACCCATAAAGAATACGGTAAAGTAATGGGCGAGAAGGTTGTCAGTGTCAGATGGTAAGCAAAGTATAAGCTTATTGAATGGCAAAAGCAGAGGAGACCAGAAATCGTATTTATTCAGGCAGCAATGATATATTAAGCATGGCTGATGGTGCTATTTCGGAATATGATATAAAGCTGGATGAGCTTTCGGCAAGGGTCAGAATAGCAAGGGTTGAAAATGAATTCATACCGATATACCACCTCTATTTCCCCAAAACAGAGAAGGCTACTGAAGCAGTCCTCGATTCGATAAGGGAAAGGCTGCTTGTGGAGATGGCAATAGCGCCGGAGGAGAACATAACAAAGGAGAAGATGGAGGAGATACGCAGGGAATTCCACAACCGCGGGATGGAGATGATAATGGAGGAGCTGCCGAGGATAGATGAGAAGGATGCACATGTGCTTGCTGAGATACTCGTTCACAAGTCCTTGGGGCTTGGGACAATCGAGATAATTCTGAAGGATGAGAACCTTGAGGAGATTGTGATAAACAGCGCCAAGGAGCCTGTATATGTTTACCACAGAAAGATGGGGTGGCTCAAGACAAACATAACCGTGCCCAGCGAAATGGAGATTTACAATTACGCGGCAAGCATAGGCCGCAAGGTGGGGATGCAGATCACGAACCTCACCCCGCTCATGGATGCCTACCTTTCCACAGGGGACAGGACCAACGCAACCCTCTTCCCTGTAAGCTCAAAGGGCAACACCCTTACCATAAGGAAATTTGCGAAAAAACCGTGGACAATCGTTGACTTCATCAGCTCAAAAACACTGAATGAGGAGGTTGCCGCGTTCCTCTGGACTGCCCTGCAGTACGAGATGAATGCCCTTATAGTGGGGGGGACGGCCAGCGGGAAAACAAGCCTGCTGAGCGTAATCATGAACTTCATACCGCCCAACCACCGCATCGTGAGCATAGAAGATACAAGAGAGATACAGCTCCCGGACTTCCTCCACTGGGTTCCCCTTACTACAAGGCCCAAGAACCCGGAAGGAAAGGGGGAGATAACCATGCTTGACCTCATGGTGAATTCTCTCAGGATGAGGCCGGACAGGATAATAGTGGGGGAGATAAGGAGGAGCAGGGAGGCTGAGGTTTTGTTCGAGGCCATCCACACAGGCCACTCTGTATATTCAACACTGCATGCAAATACAGCGGATGAAACCACAAAGAGGCTTACAAATCCGCCCATTGACATCCCGGTCACCATGCTCGGAGCGCTGCACCTTATCGGGGTGATGCACCGCGACAGGAGGCGGGAGATAAGGCGGGTTTTTGAGATTGCCGAGCTGAGCGGCAGCGGGAATTCCCTCGAACTTAACCCCATATTCAAATGGATCCCATCAACAGATGAGATAATCTCCCTGAACAAGCCTTCCAGGATTCTGGATGAGCTGAAGCTGTATGCCGGCATGAGTTATGATGATTTTCTTGAAGACCAGAAGGAAAAGAAGAGCATTATACAGTGGCTTGTGAATAAAGGAATCAATGATATCAATTCCATCGGACGCGTGGTTTCTGAATATTACAGCAACAAAAAAAAGGTTCTGGAAAGGATTAAGAAATCGTAACAGAAACACTTGTTTATAATTATATGCTTTACTTCTCGCTGGTTTTAATGCACTTGTATAAAATTTATATATTTTCTTTTTATAATAAACACATGTTTTCTTATTTGATATGCAAGTTTTCTGCATTATAACTACCCGAACATTAATGTTCGGGAAATTTTACAGCGGCTTTGCTAATCTTAATTAATTACAACCCGATATTAATTGATATGAAGAGAGGGGCTATAATATTGGTATCTATATTTATCCTGTTACCCCACCTCGCTTATGCAGACTCCGCTCCCCCGAAGATATTGCTTGTGCTGGATTCCCATTACTGCCTATTCAACGCCACACTGGACGTGGACTGCACAAACAGCGAGATACTGCCCTATTACGATTATGCATTGGTGGTCAACGGCTTTTCATACGACACCTGTTCTGTGCCTACAAGAAGCAGCAGCGGCCCCCTATTTGAAGGGACAACAGGCGACTGCAGCGGGAAAGATTTGAAGAACTATGATATCACCATATGGGTCACGGGTCCGTACGCATCTGGTTACACCACCCTCACTTCTCAAGACATGGGCGAACTGATTAAATATCTGAATGCAGGAGGAGGCTTGTTTCTAATCGGGCAGGATATAGGCTATAACCTGCATGGCACAAATTTTTACCAAAACTACCTCTCTGGCGCTTCCACATTCTTTGATGATGCAGATGATGAAATATCTTACCTTGTTGACAACAGGACAGACCCGATAAGCGCAGGGTATTTTGTAAGAATAACCGGCGGCGCTGGCAACCAGCTGAAGCCTTCCGCGGTCTTCCCACGGAAAGGGGGCAACGCCTCGGAATCATTCATGTGGAGGAGGGGGAACACAACAATATGCGACAAAGGCGAGACAACCGGCGGTGAGACATACAAGGAGTGTAAGAATTTTACAAACCCGGCCGCCGCGCTGAGAATCGATACAGGCGCCTACAAAGCAGTCTTTTTCTCCTTCAGCTTTGAGGGGACATACTATTCAACTACAAGGAGAATAATAATGAAACGCGTCATAGACTATCTCTACACTGCATCGGTTTCCAGATTAAACGTGACAGCCAATCCTACCAACAGGGACGTAACTCTCAACGCCACATGCGATTCAAAACAGCATTTGTCCACCACAAAAGCGGCCGAGTTTTTCATAGGGACAGCAGGCGCAACGGGAACAGGCTATAACATGAGCGCAGAGGACGGCGCCTTTAACGAGGCTGTGGAAGGGGTGAATGCAACCCTTTATCTCGCTGACCTTTCCGAGGGAAACAACACAATATTTGTCCGCTGCAGGGACTCGGACAATTACTGGGGGAAAACCGGCAATATAACTGCTGTGCGCGACACCATACCCCCCAACCAGACAGCCATAATAATAGACGGTGTCACGGTAGGGAGCACGAAATACACAAACCGCGAAAAGCCGCTCATCACTGTTTTGTCTTCAGGCCCTGTGGACTATATGGCATTCAGCTGCGACGGGACCGGGGGCAACTGGACAGCATTCTCGTCCTCTTTCTCAGGCTTCAACATAACAAGCGGCGCAGGCTGCCTTTCAGCGGATGGCAGCAGGACAATATACTCCCACTCAAGGGACGCCGCCGGCAACATACAACCGCTGAACGGCAGCGATACTATCATACTGGACAGGGCGGCGCCTAACATATCTGCCTTTCCCTCAAACGGCTCGGGCATAAAATCAGCAGACACTATAAGGATTGCGATATCGGACAGCTCAAGCGGCGTTGCGACTTCAGGCCACAGCTTCAACAACGGGAACGGCACCAATGTAAGCCTTTCCGGCAACGTCTCGTTCAGCCCGGGACTGGCTGAGGGAGGCACAAGGCAGCTAACCATATTCACAAAGGATAACGCAGGCAACACCAACGTAACCGTCCTTGCATATATTGTTGATGACGGGCCGCCGGTAATTTCCCTTGTTTCCCCCAAAAACGGCTCCTATATAAGGACAACGACAAATATCACCATACTCGCAACAGATGCCACCTCAGCTGTCAATACGCTCATTTTCAACAACAATGATGGCAGCGGAAACGTGACATTTTCCAATAATGCCAGCTTCGATCCTTTGTGGACTTCAGAAGGCAACAAGACGCTGGAGGTGTGGGTCAACGATTCGGCAGGCAATGTGAACAGGACAGTCTTCGGCTTCGCTGTTGATAACACGCCTCCTTTCATAATTTCCATCTCTCCGGCCAACAACTCAAATATAACAGCTTCAAACCTTTTCTCCGTTTCATTCGCCGACCCGCTTTCAGGGATAAACAGGAGCGTGTTTGACAATGGCACAGGCACGAATACAACCCTCCAAAATGCCACCCTCTTCAGCCCAGCTTTCCCGCAAGATGGGAAGGTCATCCTAACCGTCTATCTTGTGGACAATGCTGGAAACACCAACATAAGCAGGTTCAATTTCACCAATGACAATTCGCCTCCGAACACCACAGACAACTATAGCAGCGCTTCATGGTCTGCATCCAACCAGACGGTAAGGCTTTCATGCACGGACAATATAACCGCGTGCGATTCCACCCTTTACTGCATCCATGACTCTTCGGAAATCCAATGCTCCCCTTCAATCCGCGGAACGGATCTGGTTGCCGGCTGCAGCGGCAATTCAGCTTGCAGGCTGTATGTGAGGTACCACAGCAACGACACTCTGGGCAACACAGAAACGGCAAAAAACACGTCACAGATACTCATGGACAAAAAGCCGCCGTCCATATCCATAGACAATCCCAAGACAGGCATATCCTATTCCGGTGTTGTGGACCTCACAGCCAACATAACAGATGAAGGCGTTGGGCTCATCCTCTATAACAACGCCTCATACAACATAATAAACGCAAGCAACACCTCGCAGTTTTTCGCTTCGGGAAACCTCACCAGTCCCTCCTGGAACAGCACATGGAACAGCACAGCCTTCGTACCCGGCAGGGCCACCCTCATTTTTAATATAACCGCAGCTGTTAATTGCGGAAAAGTTAAAGTTTCTT
>CAYUWT010000039.1:0-7623 GCA_964448625.1 uncultured archaeon | reverse complement strand
CATCTGAATATACTGGGAAAAGGCTATTAAAAAAGTCCCGCATGCGGGACTTTTTATTTCCCTGAAACGCCCAGGAAAAATGCGCCCACAGCCATGTCGTACCATATTGTCAGAAAGCGGAAAAGCAGTATGCCTGCGGTGGCAAGCGGCAGGCTTATCCCGAAAAGCCCTGATGCAAGCAGCGCCATCACAGCATCTGCAGAGCCTATGCCTCCCGGCAGGCTGGTCGCTATGCCTATGAGGACGGATACGGCCATAATAAAGGTGAAGAGAAGCAGGTCAACCTCGATACCCAGCGCCCTGAAAGCGATATACCCCACTGCCCCGTCAAGCAGCCAGATAAAGATGGAGACAATAAGGAGGGTCGCAACACCAGGCCAGCTCCTGTATTTCATGAAAGACTCGTTGATATTGCCCGCTTTATCCTCAATCCTGTGGCCAGCCCTCTTTACCACCGGCAGCCAGCCGAAAAGGCGGACAAAAAACCTTGAAAATGCCTCAACCCTTTTCCTGCTGGTGCAGACTGTCACCGCAAAAGCAATAAACGCAAGGTAAACTACAATGACCAGATTCAGTATCGCTGCCAAGAAGAAGCCCTGGACCAGCAAAATACCGGCTGCTGAGACGGCTATGAGGGTGAGCAAATCAAATACCCTCTCAATTATGACTGATGAGATGCTGTTTGAGAAGCCTATACCCTCCCTTTTCTTCAGCAGGTAGCTCCTGAACGGCTCGCCGCTCCTGGCAGGCGTAACATTTGAAATGAAAAGGCCGGCCATGAACACAGGGAAAACCCTTGAAATGGGAAGCCCAATGCCTATTTTTTTCAGCAGCAGCTTCCAGCGGAAGGCTCTTGACACCATAGGCAATGTGGAAAATGCAAGCGCGAGACCAACCAGAAGCGGGCTTGATCGCGACAGGATTTCGAGCACCTTCGAAAAATCCGAATAGAAAAGCAGCGCTCCAAGCAGGCCTATGCTGGCTGCAAGAGAAACAAATTTGAGCTTCATCATTCATCTCTCAGCTTCTTCACGAACCTTTCCCTCTCCCTTATGTGCTCCTCTATATCGGTGCTGGTCATCAGCCTCTTCTCTATTTCCAGCACAGTCCTCCACTTGCCGATGTCTATATATGTCCCTTTCAGTATCATAGCGCACACCTTTTCCCCGGAACCCAATGCAACAGAAAGCGCATCCGTTATCTGTATCTCCCCGTTTTTATCCGGCTTCGTTTTCCTGATATATTCGAATATGCGGGGCTCGAAGACATATGCCCCTGTAATCGCATAATAACTGCCGCCGTTCCCAAAATCTTTTGCCTTATTTTTATCCGGCTTTTCAGCGAGCTTTTCAACAAAACCCCAGCCGTTCTCCATCTTCCCGAACTTCACCACCCCATATGCAGAAGGGTCGCTTACTTTGAAAACGAGAACCGTAGCAATCGGCTTCTCTTTTATGTGCAAATCAATGAGCTCCTTTATCTCGCTTTTTGGCTCAATGAAGCTGTCTCCGAGCAGGGTCACAAACGCTGTGTTGATCCAGTCCTGAGCCTGGAGTATCGCATGACCCAACCCCTTTCTTTTGGGCTGGTAAATATAAGCTGCCTTGACCCCGAAGTATGAGCCGTCCCCTATATAATCCATGAGAGAGCCCTTCTGGTGGCCCACAATCATGTATATCCTCTCTATGCCTCCTTCCCTGAGGTTCTCAACGCAGTGCTCAATAACAGCCTTCCCTAATATGGGATACATCTCCTTGGGCACAGCCCTCGCAAACGGGTAAAGCCTTGTGCCGCTGCCCGCTGCAGGTATCAAACCTACAAGCTCGCTTTTCATAGCCATATTGGGTTTGCCTCAATTTATTGGTTATGCAAACTATTTAACAGGACGGTAGCATTAGTTTATTCTCCATAATACCTCCCAGCCTGCTACGGAGATTATTTATCCGACGCAATTACCCGAACATTAATGTTCGGGCAGTTTAGCGGAAAAGGCTTAGTTTTTGGCATAAGCTAACCCTTTCCATATGAGCTTATTAACGCGTTAACGGAAAACGCTTTTGGCATAAGCCGTTAAACTATCCGCATACACTAAACTTCCCGCATTCAAGATTAATTTTGTATGCGGGTAACTATCCGAATGCGGGATTCTTTTTCGCTCAATCGGAAAAGGCTTACCAACAGATACCTTCAAACCCTTTAACCTTCCTTTTGTCCAGCACCCTTCTCCCTTCTATTATCACACTGCCTTTCATTCCGTAGAAATCCTTATCCACCAGCCCTTTGAATTCCTCCCAGTCTGTAAGGATAAGGGCTGCATCGCTGTTTTCCAGAGCCTCTTTTGATGTGCTGCAGTACTGAATTTGCGGAAAAATCCTCCTGAAATTGTCCATCCCTTTCGGATCGTATGCTTTCACTTCCGCACCTTCCTCAAGAAGCCTGCCCACTACATTGATTGCCCTCGACTCCCTCACATCATCCGTATCAGCCTTGAACGCAAGGCCAAGAACTGCTATACGCTTCCCTTTCAGGCCGGGCATTTTCCTTTTGAGCATTTTGACAAGCATTTCCGGCTGCCTTTCATTCGTTTCAACAATCTCTTCAAGGAGTTTAGTTTCAACACCAGCCGATTTTGCAAAAGCTATAAGCGCTGACACATCTTTTGGGAAGCATGAACCGCCGAACCCAACACCCGCCCGCAGAAAAGCCTGCCCAATCCTTTTATCCAGCCCCATCCCTTTTGCGACCTCATATGTGTCTATCCCCACCCTTTTGCATATGTTCCCTATCTCGTTTATGAACGATATCTTGGCCGCAAGGAAAGCATTGCTTGCATATTTTATCATCTCCGCGGTCTTTATGCCTGTCCTCATTTTGGACACATTGATTTTTTCATACAGCCCTTCAACAGCATCTCCGCTTCTTTTATCATACTCTCCTATAACTATCCTGTCCGGCTTGACAAAATCCTGCAGCGCATTGCCTTCGCGCAAAAATTCAGGATTCATTGCAAGCCCGAAATCCCTTCCAGTCTTCTTTCCGGACTCTTTTTCAACGTTCTTTCCCACAATATTTTCCGTTGTTCCGGGCAGCACAGTGCTTTTGACAACAACCGCATGATACCCATCAACGCCTTTCAGGGCCCTGCCGATATCCTTCGCTGCCTGCTCAACATATCTTGTGTCCATGCTGCCATCCTCTTTTGATGGTGTGCCTACGCAGATGAATGTAATTTCAGCCGAGGAGACAGCTTCATTCACATCTTCCGCAGCCTTCAGCTTCTCATCGGACAGAGCTTTTTTCAGCGCATCCTTCAGACCTTTTTCATAAACGGGGGTTTCCCCTTTCTTAATGCTCTCTATTTTCTTGCGATTCGTATCGAAAACAGTAACCTCATGCCCGAGCTCCGCAAACCCGGCGCCTGTGCACAGGCCCACATAGCCTGCCCCGATAATGGCTATTTTCATAGGAGGGCTATCATTTCCTTAAGGCCATCCTCCAGAGTGTGCTTTGCCTCGAAGCCTAAAACATTCCTTGCTTTTGCGCAGTCTGCAATTGTTTCCGGGATGTAATTGGACACAGGATTCTCCACATACTGCGCGCTTATTCTTGTTCCGAGCAGCATGTTCAGCGCGTTTACAAGTTCATTAAGCGAGGTCGCGAGACCTGTCCCCACATTGAATATCTCGCATCCGAAGCCCTTTTCCATGGCAAGCCTCGTCGCCCTCACAACATCGGCAACATAAATGAGATCCCTTTTCTGCTTACCATCCCCGTATATGACAGGCCTTTTGCCTTCTTTCATCGCCCAGAGGAATTGCGACGCAAGATTCGCATAGTTTCCCTTTGATTTTTCATTCGGCCCGTACACACTGAAGAACCTTAAGCCCACAGACTTCACCCCGAACAGCATGTTATACAGCCTTGCCAGCCTTTCAACAGCATACCTTGCCTCGCAGTAGTAGTCCGACACCTTGATATCCATATCCTCCCTCCAAGGGGGGATATTGCCCGCATATATGCTCGATGTGGAAGCGTATACCACTTTGATGCCCAGCATTTTGGCCAGTTCAAAAACAGCTATCGAGCCGTTTACAACCCTGCCGACAAGAGAAGGATCCTTCTTATACATGGGGGAGCTCGAATACATCCCCAGATGGAATATACCGTCAGCCTCAATCTCGAGACCCGCAAGCTCCATGCAGTCCGTTTTTATAATCTCTATCCTGTCCTCCACACTCGCAAGGTTCTCCTCATTGCCTGCATGGAAATTGTCAACAACAACAATGTCATGCTCCTTCGCAAGAGACCTGACAAGGTTGCTGCCTATGAAGCCTGCGCCGCCTGTAACTATATATTTGCCCATACAAAGCTATTTTGTGATTCTTTTATAGTCCTCAATGTTCCCGAGGTCAATCCATTCCTCACTGAATTTGTATCCGTATATCTTCCTGCCTGCCTTAAGGACCTTCGGTATCACATCATCAGTAAGGTTGAGATGCTTTGAACCTTTCGGTATGAAATCAAATATCTCCGGCTCCAGGCAGAAAATCATTGTGCCGGCATTGTGATGGTACTCCGGTTTCTCCAGAAAGCCGCTGATTGAGCCATCATTTTCCAGATTATATACCCCCCATGCAACCTTCGTTACAAAATCGAAAAGCGCAACAGTCATTATGCCGCCTTTGGCTTTATGGTATTCGGTGAACCTGTTCAGGTTCAGGGAAGTTATATTGTCCCCCCCGAACAGCAGAAATGTCTCCTTCAGCTTTCCCCGCAGAAGGTTCAGACAGCCTGCTGTCCCCAAAGGCTCTTTCTCCTCTATATACTCAATCCTTATCCCCATCTGAGAGCCATCGCCGAAATAGTTCTTTATCTGGTAGCCCAGATAGCCTATCGAGATTATTGCATCCTTTATCCCATAGCCCTTCAGATATCCGATTA
This sequence comes from uncultured archaeon, assembly GCA_964448625.1. GTDB lineage: Archaea > Aenigmatarchaeota > Aenigmatarchaeia > QMZP01 > QMZP01 > CAYUWT01. The sequence goes on along the minus strand of CAYUWT010000039.1, from coordinate 2,682 downwards.
TGTGCTCCAGAATCGGCTTTTCCCTGTATGGCAGCAGCGGCTTAGGCACAAGGTATGTGTATGGCCTCAGCCTTGTCCCTTTTCCGCCTGCAAGTATCACGCACTGCATAGTTTTCAACACCTTATTCGCTTCTGGTAATTTAAGGCTTAATGGTTAGTATGAATAGTTTAGCACGAGCATGCTCTCATTATCCCAGACAAGCACTGTGTCCCCAGCGTTGTTCCACACAGCTCTCTCCAAACCCCAGTATAAATCTGTCGCGTTATCCTTCCCACTCCCTGTATGCAAGGTTACACTATTTTTCGCATCGATGACAAGGCTCTTGAACTTATAAGTTTTCCCCCCGCCTTCCTGCAAACGCCAGCCTGAGATGCTGGCAGGGTATGTACACTTGTTACGCAACGTTATGAATTCTCCATTGAGGTTCTCGTTGTCATTGCCAGCGGCATTGGACTGCACCCAGTTTATCCCTATACAGAAGACGCCCCCTGCGCTCCATATACCCAGCCCGGCTTCCTTTGCCTTTTCCTCCGCGCTCAATAGCAGGTCAGTATACTGGTCCGGTATGAAAATATACGCGCCTGCCAGGCCCTTTTCAACAAGCTCTGTGTTAATCATGTGCCCGCTGACAAACACATACCTCAGCAGCCTGCCGTATTTGTCCTTCTCCTCATTCGTGTAAACAAGTTTAACGCCCTTGCCCAGAACCCTTTGTTTCAGGTAATTTCTTGCCTCATCATAATATTTCTGCCCCTTCTCCGGCGTATCTATGCCCAGCAGCCTCACATGCTCCCCGCTGTCAATAACAACTGTGTCCCCGTCTATGATTCTTGTCACAGTATGCTCAGGGCTGCCTGAGCCTGAAAATAAGGCAAAAATGAGGAGCAGGCCGGACATTATGGAAAAGATATATATTCCTTTCCTTCTTAACATAAAACCCGGACGGCCTTTGTGCCTTTTTGCCGGTGTCATATGAATAATGCCCACCCAAGTGATAAAAATGCCCCCAAAATATAATTACGGCAAAAACAACATTCTTGCCCCAATTCTCATAGCGATTCTGCTCTCTTTGGCAATAACATCTGCAGGCTACTTCTTTACGGTGCAGGAGGCCAAGAAAATACTGGACAGCGCCGGACTGAAAAGGGAGATAGTGTTCAATGGCGGTTCAGGCGAAGGACTCATATCCGCCATAGTCGAAAACGCGAAAGACTCCATAGTCCATGTGAAGTCAAGCGGGACGCGCATCGCGGCCGGCATTTTCTCGCAAAGGGCTGTCCCTTTCAGCTCCTCAGGCTCAGGCTTCATATTCTCCACTGACGGCAAGATAATGACCAACAACCATGTGATAGAGGATGCGGACAGGATTTCCGTCGTGCTGTCTGACGGCAGGGAACTCGATTCGGCTCTTGTGGGTCGCGACCCGCTTACAGACGTTGCTGTGCTCAGGATAAGCGCAAAAACCAGTCCCCTGAAGCTTGGAGACAGCGACAACGTTAAGGTCGGCCAGCTTGCCATAGCAATCGGCAACCCCCTCGGGCTTGACAATACCGTAACTGTGGGAGTAATCAGCGGCCTGGGGAGGGAGTTGGAGACAGCTGACCAGTTCAGGCTGAGTGATGTTATACAGACGGATGCGGCAATAAACCCGGGCAACAGCGGAGGCCCTCTGCTTAATTCTAAAGGGAAGGTGATAGGCATAACAAGCGCGAAGCTTTCCGGCCTTTTGCCTTCCGGAGCCATACCTGAAGGCCTTGGCTTCGCAATCCCCATTAATACGGCAAAGAGGATAGCGGATGAGCTTGTTGAGAAGGGCAGGGTTGTGCGGCCGGGTCTTGGCATAACAGTTTCTGGGCTTGAAAATGAAACCCTCAGGTCGCTCGGAATAAACAGCATGGGAAAAGCGCTGCTTATAGTGGACGTTCTTCCGGGCGGGGCGGCCGACAAAGCAGGCCTCAGGGGAACCAAAGGAACCCCGGGAAAGCCAGGTTTCGTGCTTGGGGACATAATAACCATGGTTGCAGGCAAGCCGGTCTCCAACCTGCAAGACCTTCGCACAATACTTTTCAGCCTCATGGTGGGAGAGGCTGCAGAGGTCAGCTATATACGGGACGGTGAAACCCTCAAGACAACGGTGGTGCTGCAGGAGAGGGGCTGACATCAAAACGACCATCCTGCTTCTTGTATTTCTTTCCATCGCAATTCCTCTATCTCCTTTGGTGTTTTGTACAGTTTTTTGAAAGTCTCGTAAAGCTTCCCTGTCACCATATCTGCATAGGAATCTTCAGTATGGAGGTAGTTTCTTGCCAAGGTCCTTAAATCCCTTCGCAGGTAATGATCCTCAGTTTCGTTCCACATGCTGTTCACCCCAAAAATATTTTCGGACAGACATCCTTATAAAATTTTCTGAATAAATTTCGAAAAATTAATAAAATTAATTTAAATTTTAGCATATTATGCAATATCATGAAGAATCTGAAGCCCAAATTGGCGGAACTCTTCAGCAGAGGTTTCTGCACACCCCAGATAGCTCGGCTGGCAAGGAAACTGGGTGAGCCCTCCACCACCCTACACTATAATATCAGGCAGATGGAAAAGGAAGGATTAATCAAAACCTACAAGGCTGTTTTAGTTTCCCGCAGCGAGAACCCTATGCGCTTTAGCGCATAGATGAATCGCTG
>CAYUWT010000038.1:0-7662 GCA_964448625.1 uncultured archaeon | reverse complement strand
CTATGCCTTGCACGCTTTTTAGTAATCCTGAGAATGTATCTAATGAACCCCTCCAAAACAATCCGCCATGCGCTGGAAAGCCTCGGCCTCAAAACCGAAATAATAGAGTTCTCTCAGTCAACCAAAACAAGCGCAGAGGCTGCTGAGGCTCTTGGCTGTGAGGTCGCGCAGATTGCCAAATCGCTTGTGATGCAGGCAGGCAATGAGGCTGTTCTTGTGGTTGCCAGCGGTGCAAACAGGGTGGACAAGAAGAAAGTTTCCAGGTTTTTGGGGAAAAGGGCTAAAATGATGGAGCCGGAAAAGGTTCTGGTGACTGCCGGTTTTGAGGTGGGAGGGGTGCCTCCTGCTGGACACAAGATTAAATTGAGAACGCTGATCGATAAAGACCTTCTCCTCCATGAAACAATATATGCGGCAGCGGGCACGAGCAGCACGGTTTTTCCTTTAACCCCTAACGACCTGATAAGGATAACAGGAGGGGAGGTTGTGGATATAAAGGAGTGATGGATGGCTGAAGGGACAAACCAGAGGCTTGCTGCTGAAATGGCATTTGCGCTGCTGATGGGTTTCGGGATACTGATACTTCTGCTGGCTGCGGAAAAGCGGAATGTTTTTGAGAGCGGCATCACTCTGGGTCTGGCGGTTGCTTACGGGCTGATTACAGGCTTTACCGTGAACACCGGGGAGGGTAGCACGCTGGCTGAAAGATACTGGAACACAAGCAAAAAAAGGGTAGGCATGGGGATATTTGCGGCCATTTTCCTGACTGTTCTTGGCTACATTTTCCCTTCGCGGGCCATAAACCTCTTTGCCGTTTTTATAGTGTTTGAGGTGCTCGCAACCCTCCTCCCAGGGAAGGCTCTCTTTTACGGGGGGGAGCTGTGGAAGCAGAGCAAAGTTTTGTATGCGCTGACAGCTGCCATCGCCTTCATATTCCTTACAATCAGCCTCTTCAGCCTTCCGTTCAGCGCAGTTGTCTGGCTCTTCACAAATGTTTCAGGGGTGTTTTTCATGCTTTCCATGCTCATAGTTTTCGCTCTTATGCTGCTCGGCCTCTTCGGGAAAAGGGCCGGAGGCGCAGCTGACAACAGAAATGAGCATAGCGGACACTGAGACAGCGGGCGCATTACAAAGTTATTTAAATACCACCTCCAACCCTTCAGCATGAGGGGTCTGGCGAAGAACAGCGACATATGGTTCTGGCTGTTCATAGTTGCGCTCGTAATCATTGCCGCCCTGATTTACACATACCCCGAGACACCTCAGGCTGTGCAGAAAGAGATAAAAACTGTTTCAGAAGCTGTTGCAATTCCGATACAGCTTGTGAACCACATACAAGCCAATCTCCCTGAACAGGACGTTTTTGTTGAGATGGAGAACGGCTCGAACGAAGTGTGGAGGCTGGAGGGAGGTGATGCTAAGGACCCTGAAAACCTTGCAAGGACGGCATATGCTGCTGCAACCGCAACAGAGCATGACCCGTTCAAGTTAGGGAAAAGCCCGCTGGGCCCTTTTGAAAAGGGAAGAGCCCTAGGCTTTACTCTTGGAGAATGGCTTGCTGCAAGCGGCACCGGCACCTATACGGTTGCAGGGGATTCGACGGAGCTGAAGCTTGAGATGCAGAAGCTTGTGCCCCGCGGAGTTTATACAGTGTGGTGCTCCCGCATAAAATTCCCTCCAAACCCGCAGATAACAGACAAGCCGTGCGGGAAGCCTGACGGCTCCAACAATGTTTTCATGGCCAGGGCTGACGGGAGCGCTTCCTTCAGCGTGAAAATGGAGCCGCTTGAGCCGAGCACAAAGGAGGAGGCCGCTGCAATAGCGCTTGCTTACCACAGCGACAGCAAGACATATGGGGCAAGCCCCGGTGATTTTGGGCTCAACAGCCATGTGCACCTTTTCTTCCTTATGCCTGTTCCTCAAGAGGCTATGGAGAAGGAGGGAGCAGCAATGGAGGAAACCAAAGAAACCGCGGCGGCAAAGCCAAAACCTAGTGATGGGTGGGCGCTGCATATAGATGCGAAGAAGCATTTCCCCGGGAACAACAGCTTCATTGCGCACCACTACTGCAAGCCTGTCTCCAACGGCTTGACGGAATGCCAGCTTTATGACAGCGATAATGCGGATGCGAGGCTTGTAGGCGTGGAGGTTATTGTCGGGCCGGAGATATATAATAACTTCAGCACCATTGAGAAGAGGTTCTGGCACTACCACAAGACTGAAATACCGAAGGTGGAGGCAACGCTGCCTGACATAAGCGACCCGCAGGAGGCGGAGAAGATAGTGAAGAGCATTGAAGAGACTTACGGGAAGTTATATGTGCTTTGGGACCCTTCCAAGGGCGGCCTTCCGGTGGGGACACCGACTGTGACTGTTTTGGGCTGAAGAAAAGCATGGGGAAATACTTAGCTTGTTTTATAAGCAGGTGTGAAGGAAGGCGTCACTGAAAAGTGGAAAGGGCAAAAAAAGATGCGGACTGTTAGAAACTATATTTCCAGATATCTTTTCAAAACACTGAACATTGTTTCCCTGGCGGCTTCTGAAAACCTCGTTTTCGTTTTCGAATGGATGCTGTCGTATCGGGAGGATAATACTAAGAGGAGATAAGGGTGATTCCCCATTTCAGTAAAATAGCTGTCCACCATCTCATCGGGAAGGCCGAATTCTTTCAGCCCGGTTCTAACGCCTTCTCTGATTTTCCCATCCTGCCGATAAAGATTTCTGAAAACAGGCAAAATGAACTGCTCTATATCGCAGGGAAGGTTTCTTTCACTCAGATGCCTTTCCAGATCTTCCAAGTTAGCCGCTTTTCCTATAATTTCCTCATAGAGCGCCGCATTGATTTCATCCATCCCCAATGCGAGCAGCTTCTCCTTTGGTGCTATCATTTTCCCACAGCTATTATAACTACACCAAGACTTATAATGCTTATAAAACTTGTCGTAGACCAGCGCTTTCAGAAAAGCTTAATCCAATGCTTTTTAATTGCGCATATAAGAACTCTTATGAAAATGAAAACTGTAGCTGAGGTCTTCTGTTCATGCCTTGAAAATGAAGGGGTTGAATGCATATTTGGTTTGCCGGGGGAGGAGAACCTCGACCTGCTTCATGCGCTTTCCGGCTCGGGAAAAATAAGGTTTGTTGTGACAAGGCATGAGCAGGGCGCTGCGTTCATGGCGGATGTCTATGGAAGGCTGACGGGGAAGCCGGGTGTCTGCCTCTCAACATTGGGTCCCGGAGCCACAAACCTTTTCACGGGTGTCGCTGACGCGAACATGGATCGCGCTCCTCTTGTTGCGATTACCGGACAGGCGGATGTGAGGAGGTCGCATAAGGAAAGCCACCAGTACATAAACATAGTCAATGCTTTTGCCCCGATAACAAAGTGGAACACACGCATAGCGCACAGGGATGCGGTTCCTGAGATAATACGGAAGGCCTTCAGGATTGCCCAGGCGGAAAAGCCCGGAGCGACACACATTGAGCTCAACGAGAATGTGGCAAAGCTCGAGAGTGCCAACACCAACCCGCTGAGGGTGAGCCGCAAAGCGGCTTACATGCCGGAAAAGGAGGAGATAGAACATTCAGTCAAACTGATCAGGCTGTCGAAGATGCCGGTCATCCTTGCAGGCAACGGCGCCATAAGGCAGAGAGCCTCCAGCGAGCTGATAGGCTTCGCGGAGAGCAACAACATCCCTGTGTTCTGCACGTTCATGGCCAAGGGAGTTATCCCTGCAGATCACAAGCTTTTTGTTTCAACCATAGGGTTCCAGTCTCGCGATTATGTGCTGGAAGGCTTTGGCAGGGCTGACCTTGTCATAACGGTGGGGTATGACGCTGCAGAGTACAGCCCCGAGTACTGGAACCCGAAAAGGGATACCAAGATAATCCACATAGACACCACGAGGGCGGAGGTTGACGAGAATTATTTGTCTGAGATAGAGCTTGTCGGGAACATAGGGACAAGCCTTTCCAAGCTGGCGGAAATGACCAGGTCTGAAAAAAAATTCGGGCATTTCGCAGAGATAAAAAGGCTCACTGTGAAGGAGAGGGAGGATTACAGGAATGACAGAGGCTTCCCCATGAAGCCGCAGAAAATAGTATGTGACCTCAGGAGCTGCATGGGGAGGGGGGACATACTCATATCCGATGTGGGCATGCACAAGCTCTGGGTTGCAAGGCTTTATCCTGCATATGAGCCCAACACGGTGATAATCTCCAATGGCTTCGCAAGCATGGGTATTGCCCTCCCGGGAGCAATAGCGGCAAAGCTTGTGCACCCTGAAAAAAAGGTTGTTGCGGTTACGGGAGACGGGGGCTTCCTCATGAACTGCCAGGAGCTTGAGACTGCAATGCGCCTTGGTACAGCTTTTGTGGTGGTGATATTCAATGACAGGAAGTATGCGATGATAGGGTGGAAGCAGAAACGGGACTATGGGTATGAGTTCGGGATAGACTTTAACAACCCTGATTTTGTCAGGCTGGCGGAGAGCTTCGGCGCCAAAGGTTACAGGATAAAAAAAGCAGCGGAATTCAAGCCTGTTTTGGGGAAGGCCTTAGGGGATGAAACGGCTTCGATAATAGATGTGCCTGTTGATTACAGGGAGAATTTCAGGCTGACTCGAAATGCCATGGAAAAGCTCTAATTTTACCTCAGACAATAAACTATATGGTCCCCGCAATAACCGCGGAGCAGATGAGGGAGGCGGACAGGCTGGCAGTGGAGAAATACGGGATAAAGGTTCATCGGCTGATGAACCTTGCAGGCCTGAGGGCAGCGGAGGTTGCGAAGGCTTTGCTCAACGGGAGCGCGGAAAAGAAAAAAATACTGGTGCTTGCGGGGAAGGGGAATAACGGAGGGGATGCGATTTTTGCGGCCCGCTATCTATCGCAATGGGGCGCAAGCTGTGTTATGCTCTTCCCTTTCGCAAAGGGGGCCGGAAAGCCTGTGATAGAGCAGCAGCTTTCAATGGCAGCGGAAAACATACAACGGCATTTTCTGGAAGATTACAAAAATAAAAACTTGGGTGAGCTTTTTTCAGGGGCTGATTTGATAATAGACGGCCTTCTTGGATACTCGCTTTCCGGGAACCCTGAGCCGGATTTCGCTGAACTGATCAACAAAGCCAACGAATCAGGGAAAAAGATACTTGCAATAGACGTGCCCTCAGGGCTTGACTCCACAACCGGAGAGCCCGGCAGCCCCTGCATAAGGGCCTATTCCACAATAACCCTCGCCCTCCCGAAAACGGGCCTCGTGAAACAGTCCGCGAAACAATACACAGGAGAGCTGTTCCTCGGGGACATTGGAATACCGTTGCATGTATACAGCGAGATTGGTGTTTCAGTGGGTGATGTGTTCGCAGGCAGGCAGATAATCAGGCTGTGATGGAATATCTATAAGGAGAAATATATTTGCCACGCCGGATAATTTTTTAAATAACTGTTTCAATTGAATAAATGCAAGAGGGCGCTGAACAGATTCTTGAACAGGTGAAAAATGACAGTGTAAAGGAAATACAGCTGCAATTTACCGATATTCTGGGGGCGGTAAAGTGCGTCACCATACCCGCAAGCCACATGGAGGACTGCCTCGAATACGGCACGTGGTTTGACGGCTCCTCGATACAGGGTTTTGCAAGGATACATGAAAGCGATATGTTCCTCAAGCCTGACCTCTCGACCTATGTTGTGCTCCCGTGGCTCGGGGATGAGAGTGGCAAGACAGCAAGGTTCATCTGCGATGTTTACAGGCCGGATGGCATGCCTTTCGAAGGCGACCCTAGGAATGTGCTGAAAAGGGCGGTTGAAGATGCGAAGGAGATGGGTTTCCAGTACATGGTGGGGCCGGAGCTCGAGTTCTTCCTTTTTTCCAAGGAGAACGGGCAGATAAAGGTGCTGCCCCATGACCAGGCAGGCTATTTTGACCTTACTACCGACAAGGCCTATGAGATAAGGCGCGAGATGGCGGAAGCTCTCCACAAATTCGGGATAATTGTCGAGGCAAGCCACCACGAAGTCGGGATAGGGCAGCATGAGATAGATTTCCGCTATGACAATGCCCTTAAAGCGGCTGATAATGCCACCACTTTCAGGTTCGTGCTGAAGGCAGTTGCGCAGAAGAACGGACTGCACGCAACTTTCATGCCGAAGCCCATGATGGGCGTGAACGGCTCCGGCATGCATGTCCACCAGAGCCTTTTCTCCACAGAAACAAAAACCAACGCCTTCTACAATGAAAGCGACTCCTATAACCTTTCAAAAACAGCCTACCATTTCATCGCAGGCCAGCTTGCCCATGCAAGGGCCATGTCTGCCGTTCTCTCCCCGACCGTGAATTCCTATAAAAGGCTGGTCCCGGGCTATGAGGCTCCTGTGTACATAAGCTGGGCACGCGTTAACCGCTCAGCTCTTATAAGGATACCGAGCACCTCAAAGGGCAAGACCTCCTCTACAAGGATTGAGCTCCGCTGCCCGGACCCGAGCTGCAATATCTATCTCGCGTTTGCTGCAATGCTCAAAGCGGGTTTGGATGGAATAAAGCGCAACCTTGCGCCCTCTAAACCCGTGGAGGAGAACCTCTACCACTTTGATGATTCGAAGCTGAAGGAGCTGAACATATACACGCTTCCCAGCTCCCTCTGGGAGGCTGTCGAGGAGATGAAGAGGGATGTTGTCATAAAGGAAACGCTTGGGGAGCACATATACTCAAAATACATAGAGGCCAAAACAGCCGAATGGAACGAGTTCAGGCTGCAGGTCACGCAATGGGAGATTGAAAGGTATCTGGAGAGCTACTGAAACAAGAGTTTTATCTGATTTGCCAGTTCCGGAAATTTTGTGTAGCCAGACTGTCTGTTGAAATGCCCGCCGCCTTTTATCAAAACAAGCTCTCCTCTCAGCTTTTTCTTGAGGAACTCGGCCTTTTCAAGCGGAACATGCGGGTCGTTGTCTGAATGGAAAATAACAAATTTCCTGCAGCTGTCCCTTATCCTTTCCCAGTCGAAGCTTTTCTCGGCAAAGGATTTGTTGAGCTTATCGAACTTTTCATTCCCGAGCGGCCCGGCGAAACCTGAAACGAGGAAGGCAGCCCTAATTTTTGTTTCAGCCATCTCCAGAACGCTGAGGATAAAGGTTGCGCCGACGCTATGCCCGACAAAGACTGTTTCGCTGTCAACAAATTTCTCGTATGAGTCAAAAACGCTCATCCAGTTTGACAAATACTGGCCCCGAGGTGTGGGGAAGAGTGGAGCATAAACCTTCTGTCCAGATTTTTCCAGATAGTGTTTCAGCCACGGTATCCAGTTCTCTTCAGGGCTCCCGTAGGCCCCGTGGAAGATGAAACAGACTGGCATTATTAAATTTGAGTGATGGATTTAAAGAACGCCCCCATTTTAAACTATGCTGCGATACGAAGTCTTGCTGATAGGGCTTCTTGTTATTGCAAGCGGGTGTGTGGGCCAGCCTGCCCAGCAAAACTACAAGGATGGAACCCAGATGAAAAATCCCATAGCCACGCTGGAAACAAGCATGGGGGTAATAAAGATTGAGCTTTTCAGGGACAGAGTTCCCATAACAGTGGATAATTTTGTGAAGCTTGCGGGAGAGGGCTTCTATGACGGGACTGTTTTCCACAGGGTGATAGACGGCTTCATGATTCAG
>CAYUWT010000037.1:0-7708 GCA_964448625.1 uncultured archaeon | reverse complement strand
CCGCAGAGAAGGGGCAAATCCCCTTCTCTACCGGCCTACTCAACCCCTGATTCTCTTAGTGAACTTGAGAAATTGCATATAATATTGGAATGGGCCTGGAGGGATTCGAACCCACGACTTCCAGCTTGCTTCTTCATTACCCGCACATTAATGTGCGGGAAAATTAGAAGGCTGGCACTCTGTCCAACTGAGTTACAGGCCCGATGTTTTATTGTATTGTTTAATCAGCTTTTTATCATTACTTTTTCGCTTTTCCGGCCCTCTTGCAGAAATCGATTATCCTCTTCGCCTCCTTCCTTGGGTCAGCGGCATTCTCGATAAGCGATGCTATGTGTATCCCATCCGCACCAGCTTTTATTGTGGCCTCCATCTCCTGCATGTTCCTGCAGCTGCCCGCGCATATCACAGGATGGCCCACTGCAGCCTTGACCGCTTTGAACATTTCAGGCGGCGCCGGACCCGGAGCCCCGCTGCCGCATTCCAATATTGTTACCCGCTGGCCCATGAGTTTGCCGGCAAGCGCAAACGCAGCCGCAATCTCGGGCTTGTGCCTTAGCACAGGCCTTGCCTGGCCCACAAAGCCTACAGTTTCTCCAGGCTCTATTATTATGAAAGAAGTCGGTATGGCTTCAATCCCCATCCTTGCTATCTCCGGAGCCGCAAGGGCCTGCGCCCCTGTAATCCAGTATGGGTTCTCGGAATTGAGCAGAGACATGAAGTAGAGCGCATCCGCATGCCTTGTGACCCCGTTTATGTTTCCCGGGAAAAGCATGAGAGGTATGCTTATCCCCTCCTTTATCCTCACAGCCAGTTCATCCAGCGTTGTTTGCCCCACCCCGAGGCTTCCTCCAAGCAGTATTATATCCGCCCCTCCCTCATAAAACGCCTTCGCGAACCTTACACCGCTCTCTATGTTCTCCTTGGGGTCTATAAGGCCAAAGAACACTACCCCATCCCTTTCCGCAGTCTCCCTTATGAGGGCTTCAACCTTTCCGATATGCATATTATTCATGTTCTCTATGGGGTTATAATTTATAGCTTTTTAACTAGAGGTATTAGAGGTATACCACCCTAATTTAAGCGATTGGTATACCTCAAACTGCGTGTGATGCTATGATACTTGTGACTGGAGGGACGGGCTTCGTTGGGAAGAGTATTGTATCACGCCTGCTTGCGGAAGGCCACCAAATAAGGCTGCTTGCCCGTGATACGAAAACTGCTGCGGAAATCTTCCCAAAAGCTGAAATTATCGAAGGTAACGTGCTTGACCCTTCCAGCCTTGAGAAAGCGTGCAAAAATGCAGATATAATAATCCATCTCGCCTCCATCATAAGCTACCAGAAGGATAGGACAGCTTTGCGTGAGGTGAATGTGGATGGGACAAAGAATCTGCTTTCAGCGTGCAAAAGCGCAAAGCGCTTCATATTCTCCTCCAGCGTAAGCGTTTACGGGCCGGTTGACCACGATACCCAGGCTGATGAGACATACAGGCTGAAACCCGATACGGAATACGGCAGAACCAAGCTGGAGGCCGAAGACCTTGTGAGGGAATCTAGGATTGATTATGTTGCGCTGCGCATGGCCCCCATATACGGGCCGGAAAGCCCCATATGGAAGAAGATATTGGGCATGATGGACAGGCGCTTCCCTATACCCAAGAACAACAATCTGACCCATGTGGTGCATATTGATGATGTCACAGAAGCTTTCATGCTTTCTTTGAAGAAAGGATACGGAGTGTACAATATAGCTGACAGGAAGCCCATAGGCTTTACCGAGCTTGCGGCAAAGCTCTCAAACCTCCTCGGAAAGGAGCCCCGCTTCTGGCCCCCATGGCTGATAAAGGCGGCAGCAATTCCCCTCGGGCTGAGGAAATCGATTGACACATGGTCGGAGAACAGGCATTATATTATAGCAAAAGCCGAAAGCGAGCTGGGCTTCAGGCCCAAGGCAGACATGGATGCGAAGCTGAAGGAGATGGCCGGGTGGTACAGGGGACTTAAGCCCGCGCAAACTGCGTGATTTATATTCCGGCTCCAAACTATACCTTATGTTCGGTTTTCTGAAAAAGAAGCTCGAGGAAGCGAAGAAAGGCCTTGAAAAGCTGGTTTCCAGGGAGGAAGAGGCTGCTGAAGTAAGGGAAGCGGTTGAGCCCCTTCAGCCAAAAAAGGCCCCGGAAAAACCAAAACCGGAAACAGAGAGAAAGGAAAAATTGGTAAAAAGGGAAATAACTAAACCTAAAAGAAAGCTTGAAGAAGGAAAAGAAGAAATTATACCCCAGACCGAAATCAGGAGGGAGGAAAAGCCAGAAGAGGCAGAAGAAAAAGAAAAGCCAAAAAAGGAATCGGTTATGCGCGGTTTCCTGAAAAGGATAACCGTCAGGCCGGTTTCGGAGGACGACATAGACGAGTTCTTTGCGGATATGGAGCTTGATTTATTGCAGGGCAATGTTGCTCTTGAGGTTGTGGACGCGCTCAAGAAAGGGCTGAAGGCAAGGCTTGCGGGGCAGGAGATAAAGCGCACAGGGGTTTCCCAGTTCATTGAAAACGCATTCCATGAAAGCCTTTACGATATTGTGAACCAGGGGGAGGTTGACATAGACAAGCTCATAAAGAAGGCAAAAGAAGAAAACAGGCCGGCTCTTTTTATTTTTTTGGGGTTCAATGGGGCAGGGAAAACCACCAGCATGGCTAAATGTGCAAAATACCTTATTGGAAAAGGCTACAAGGTGATTTTCGCGGCTGGCGACACCTTCCGCGCGGCTTCCATTGAGCAACTGGAGGTGCACGCGAAAAGGCTTGGGATAGGGCTTGTGAAGCAGAAATACGGGGCTGACAGCGCTGCGGTTATTTATGATGCGGTGGAGCATGCGAAAGCGAATAATATAGATGCTGTTCTCGCAGACACCGCAGGCAGGATGCATACCAATGTTAACCTCATGAGGGAGCTGGAGAAGGTAGTAAGGATAAACAGGCCTGACCTGAAAATCCTTGTGTTAGACAGTTTAGCAGGCAACGATATTGTCCCTCAATCGCAGAACTTCAACAGCGCTGTCGGGGTTGATTGCCTCCTGCTCACAAAGACTGATGTGAACGAGAAGGGAGGAGCAATATTGAGCGCGACCTACTGCACCTCTAAACCCATACTGTTTCTGGGCACAGGGCAGGGATATGAGGACCTCGAGCTTTTCGAGGCGGAAAAGTTTGTGAAGATGCTGCTTGAGTAGAATGGCTTATCAGGCGCAGTCAGTTATCTCCTCTTCTGTGAGAAAGACGACTTTTTTGCCGGTATTTTGTGTTTTGACAATGTGATAAGGGGCCGTTAACGAAAGGGTTACCTCGCAGCCTTCTCCAGGAACAGTCTCTTTGACAAAAACCTCCATGTTTTCCTCATTCTCAACAATCCTTGTTATTTCAACAGAGAACCCCCCGGATGTTTTATACCCTTGGAAGGCTGCTATGAGCATGCTGTCACTGAAATCAATGCCCTCGGGAAGCGGCCTCGCAGAGCCCCATACTTCTTTCCATTCTTCAGCGCTTCTTATAGCATAATTTCCCCTTTCAGAAAGGCCGCTATAAGCGCCTTTCTCTATTGTTACAAATTCAACATCATTGCTTTCGCTTTCCCTCCCGGCAAACTGCCTTCCAAAAACCTCTTCCAGCGCCCTTATCGTTTTTCCATCATCTCCAACATAAATTGCGATTATGTTGGCCCTTTTGTAAAAATGGGGCGCTGCAACCCATGCTATCATTGTCGTCCCCACAGAGCTGCCATCTTGGGAAACAAGCCTTGCCTGCCTTTCAGCATCCATCGCATTTTCATATTCAAAGACCTGCACATCTTCGTTGTTTATCTTTATTATGCGGCCTCTTTTCTCAAAAAAGACCTGCCACACCTCTCCCCCTTCTGTCGCAGCAGTGCCATTTTCTTCCAACTCTTCCATTATCTCTGATATCGAAAGAGTCTCTGGCCTCTCTTCAAACCGGCCTCCCCACATAAAGAGGGCTGCTGCCATTGCCACAACGACAACGGCAGCAAGGGCCATTTTCCCGTCCATGATAATCACATGGCAGGCCATCTTATAAGTAGCTCCATTTTGTTCGGCTGCAACCGAACTACAGACAAAACAAGCCTATAAACTTTGATGGCAATACCCATTTGTGGCAAATATGAAGATAACAAAGTCCATGAGCATACTTGAAATACTCTCTTCCGGCCCAAGGGCGCGCTCCATACTGAGGGAAGGCGGGATAAGGTTTGTGGGGAAGAAAGCAAGCCCTCTTGAAAGCCTCGAGTTTGTGGCCAAGGCAAATGGCTTGGGTGAAAGACAGATAGAAGGTTTGGTTGTAAAGCTTAACGAATCTCTCAAAAAAGGCAAGCCAAGCATAAAGATATCCCTCACTGAAAAGGCAGCTGAAGAGCTCAAAAGCCTCCTTTCGAAAAGGCCGGGAAAGAATGGGTTCCGTTTGCGTTTGGTATCCATAGGCTGCGCCATGTACAGCTATGACCTCGATTTCGCAACCAAAGCCCTTGAAGGGGAGGCTGTCATAAAGTCAGGAGAGCTTGCATTCTTTGTTGAGAAGAGGCATGCTGACTTCCTCAGCGGGCTGCGCATAGGATATGACCCTGAAGCAGGAGGCTTTGTTTTTGAGAACCCGAATATTAAAAAATCTGCTTCAGACATTCCCGTTCTTCTGTAATTCCTCGCCGAGTCCGTGAATACCAACTACCATTGTACCCTGAAAGCATATATATTGTAATGGCAATACAATATATACTATGCGCGCTAAGGCAGCATACGCTCTTATAGTTTTGGTATTTTTGATATCATTCCTTTCTATTACCCAACCAGCTACAGCGTCTTCCCACTGTACTTATTCTCTTTCAATACAGAAGGCCGATACAAATTTTGATAAAATAATAAGCTCAACAGAATACTTTGCCTTCATAGACAAATACACTGCCGGTACATATGGCATAACAGATTCCGACCTGCAGAAAGTCAAGGCTTATTATGAAGGGAAGTGCCCCTCTGGCACTCTTGGTGGAGGCGCAGCATCCACATGCTTCGACTCAGATGGTAACAACGTCTACACTTACGGCTATGTTAAGGATAATTGGGGTAACACCTATTATGACCAGTGCTCCGGCGCAAAAATCCAGGAATTCACCTGCAACTCGCTTACAGGAGGAGCTGACGGCCAAATAAAAGACTGCCCACAAGGCTACACTTGCTCCGGCAACAAATGCGTCACAGGCAGCGCACCGCCAACCTCAACCTGCACAAAAACGGATTCCATTTCAGGCGTTTCCAATCCATACACAAAAGGAACAACAACAGATTCCTCAGGCCCTGCTACTGATTACTGCTTATCTGGAACCACGACACTGTTGGAATGGTACTGCAGCGGCAGCAAAAAATATTCATCCCAATACAACTGCGCACTCACTCAGGGATATACCTGTACGGACGGAAAATGCACCCAAGGAACTTCAACAACCAAATACCAATGCAACGATGGCCTTGACAATGACAATGACGGGAAAATCGACCTTGCCGACCCCGGCTGCACAAGTTCAACCGACAACGATGAATACAACTATGTTGCGCCGCAGCCCCAGCCATCTGCATGCAAATCCATAGGCGCTTCCTGCACCACAAACAGCGAATGCTGCTCCAGCTTATGCGGATATGGACTGACATATAGCAGCAAGACATGCCAGCCATCACCCGGAACCCCCGCTGCACCTTCCACATTCGCTGTATCATTAAGTTGCACCCCTTCTGTCATCTCAGGCTCCGGAACCTCGAGGTGCACAGCCACGCCCTCCGGGGGCAGCGGGACATATGCATACCAGTGGACAGGCGGGAGCGGAGTATTGTGCTCAGGCTGCGTTTCCAATATTAATTCTGTCACGGTTTCACCTGCCGACAAAACCAGGCCGCAAACCCTGAGCATTACAGTAAAAGCAACAGACTCTCCAAGCGGCAAAACAGCCTCCTCCACCGCTTATGTCACATACTCCGTCGCCTCCACAACCTCCTGCTCATATACGGCCGCAGTCGCCAAATACGACACAAACCCGCATGACCAGAAGATATCCGCTGGAGAGATGGGGAAGGCTATAGACGATTTTACAGCCGGCACGCTTTCACAATCCGGGTATCTGGAAGTGCAGGCTTTCTATCAGGGCAATTGTGTGGGTCCCGGCCCGACAACCGGATTTCTGAAGGAAGGAGACAAGTGCAACCCCCAGTATGACCAGTGCGCTACAGGGCTCAAATGCGAGTCGATCACATGGTTTGAAGGCGTATGCAAGAAGCTGGGGCCTGCGGGATTTTATGTAGGCCACTACCCTCAAAGCCCCAAGACCTCGGATATGGTAACCATAACAACAAGGACAACGGCCACAGGCTACGGGGCGTGGAAAATCAAGCTGTATATTGACAATTATCTTGAGAAAACATGCGACTACAGGAGCTACACCCCCAGCACGGAGGATTTGTGCGAGGTCTCCAAAACATTCCCAGCGGGAACCCATAATTACAGGGCCGATGTATATGATTCCTATGGGACAACATTCCTCGACAGCGAATCAAGCCTGTTCACAGTCTCGGCGGACAGCGCTGCCGGAAGCCCAACAGCCAGTTTCACATGGAGCCCTTCAAACCCCACAGCCGGGCAGTATGTTACTTTCACCGACCAGAGCACAGACCCGCAGGGCAGCTCTGACATACAATCATGGTCATGGAATTTCGGGGATGGTGCAACAGCTGCGCAAAAGCCTGCAGGCCATAGATACAATTCCGCCGGCACATACACAGTCCGCCTCACAGTTACTGACAAGTCAGGCAACATGGATGATGAAACGAAGACAATTTATATCGGCAGCTCATACACCCCTCCAGGGACTTCTTCAGGGTCCGGAAGCTGCACGCTCTCATACACGCATAACAGCCTGAGCGGGACCCTTTCAGATACTACGGTGAAAGTGGTTTACACCCTGCCTTCGGGCCCGCATTACGGAGTGAAAATAACGTGCGGCGATACATATGGAGGCTCCTCGGAGCAGGGCGTGACAGGGGGGAGCGGCTCCCTAACCAAAAGCTGCTACTACAGGATAGGCGGCACGCATACAGCAACAGCAGAGCTTAAAACATCTGCAGGATATGTAATGAACACCTGCAGCATCGCAATTGATGCTTCCACTGCTGCACCTTCATCAGGACAAGGACTGCCAGGCGGCGGAGTGCCGCAAACACCGGCAGCCGGCAACCAGCCGCCTTCAATAAATCCCTTAACAGTTTCTCCAACCTCTGTAACAGCAGGCGGGAAGGTGACAGTGACGGCTACAGCGACCGATGACAGGGGGCTCAGCAAGATAACTTTTTACAAGGATTTCTACTATGCAGGAGAAAGCTCATGCTCAGGAACAGGCTGCACAAGAACATATGATTTCACGCTCCCTGATGCCCGCACCTACACGCTTTCAGCTCAGGCCGTAGACACTGACAGCCAGACAAGCTCCACCTCATCCATAACAATAAGACCGAGTGCAGGAACTCCCGGAGGCGGAGGCCCTGCGCCAACACCTACAGGCGGGATATGCAACGAGTATTCTGTTTCAGCAGCGATACAGGCAGCTGACACCAACGGCAACAAGGCTATAGACCAATCAGAATATTTCGCTGCGATAGACCAGTGGG
>CAYUWT010000036.1:4594-7788 GCA_964448625.1 uncultured archaeon | reverse complement strand
CGCTGAAATCAACGAAAGAACGCTAAGAAAGCATTTGGAGAGGCTGGCGAAGTTCAGGCTCATTACTTCTGAAGGGGAAGGGCGGTGGAGGGTTTACTCGGCTTCTTCCTGAGCGTTTTTTGCTGCAAACTTTGCTGCAATGTAGCCGAAAACAAAACCGCCTATATGCGCCCAGAATGCTATTCCTGAGCCTCTTGCTCCAAAAAAGCTTACAGTGCCGAAAACAAGCTGCAGCACAAACCAGTAGCCTATCAGCATCCATGCCGGCATGAGATGGCTCTGGTAGAACGGGCCTATTGTATGCACCTTCGCATGGGGATACCATGCAAGATATGCGCCCATGACCCCGGAGATTGCTCCACTGGCCCCTATGGCAGGAACAGTGGAGCCCAGATTGGTTATGTAATGCGTTGCGCCTGCCGCAGCGCCTGAAAGAAGGTAGAAAAGGATGAATTTCAGCCTCCCCATCCTGTCCTCTATGTTGTCCCCGTAAAGCCAGAGGAACCACATGTTGCCGAATATGTGGTCAAGGCCTCCATGAAGGAACATTGAGGTGAACATCGTTAGCAGGCCGGCAAATGCGGGGGTGAAGCCATAGGTTTCTATAATATTCTCGTAGTCGAAAAGGCTGTAAATAAAGACCGCAACATTGGCTATTATGAGCGCAAGAGTAACATAAGGGAAGCCGGCAGCCTTATTCTCATCTTTGTATGGAAAGAACTGGCCCTTCATTCTTCATAACTTTCATAACCTCCAATAAAAACATCATTCTATTCCCATTCAAAAATCAAGTCTGCATGCAGATTAGCTTCACGCATTCAGCATTAAGTAGGCGTTAGGGTTTCACACCCCCTTCCAGCTCAACCCCCTATACAACCCAATTCTCCAAGGAATTCTTTGTGGAGAGCATTTTCAGATTGCTCTTCACGTCTTACCGACTCACGGTAGATATTGCTACCTCGACAATACTCATCCTGCCTCAGTAACACCACCTATACCGCCTGCTTTCCAAACACCAACTTGAAGAATTGTACTCTAAGATGGGCTTCTTTTACTACACCCACGTAGTCAGATACGCATATATAGATACGGCCAGAGAATCTTTATAGTTGCAGGCGGTGAAGCGCATGTTGTCGAGACTTCAGTGCAAGTTTCTCCTGGAATTACGTAATGCTGAGGGGCAGCAGCGTTATTCATTGTCCGAAACCAAGAGCGCGGAATTAATAGACAAATACAGCGAAGCTTTTATCGGTGAAATGATCGAACTCGGATATGTGGCAGCCGATTCATTGACATGTTGGGGGGTTAGCGATCGAGGGTTGAAAAAGTTAGCCAGATATGAACATCAAGGGAAGTACGGAGATTAGCAGTCTTAGCGCACAACGTCCATTTCCCTTCTGCATAACACCGACATGAAGTTCTGAAAATGATGTACTGCGCCCCTAAAGTTGGACACATTTTAGCTCGTTTTTAGGCAAAAATCCATCCTCCGTTTGGGCATCTCGCCACGCCGCTTCAAACTCCGCCGGCGTCAGATATCCCAACGCCGAGTGAATCCGCTTCCGCATGTACACGTCCTCCAGAAACCGCCCGATCTGGCGGTAGGCCTCGGCGTAGTCGCGATAGTCCGACAGGTCCACTTCCTCTTCCTTGATCGTGCGCAACAGACGCTCGGCATACCCGTTCTGATGCGGTTCCCCGACCTCGGCCATGCTGATCGACGCCCCCTGAGCTTGCAGTTTCACACCCCCTTGTAGCTCAACCCCCTATACAACCCGTTAACATATGCAGTTAATTTTTTAAACAGGTATGCCTCATGGCCATTATAAAAATTTTTCATGCTAAATAGGCGATGTATGCTGCTTTTTGCCGCAAATCCTTCATTTCTTTTCCTCTCTGGAGGCACAATTTTCATATATGTGATGCATGTCGCTTTTGTTTTGAAACCGGTATGAATTGATGTCTTTTAAAGTAGAAGGTTTTAAAACACATTCGATACCGGCCCTAGCGGCCCTCCACCCTTCCCATAGCCCTATATAAGGCCTCAACCAATCCTTTTTTGGAGGTGGTTGATATGGGAATAATGGAGATAGAGAGGAGGCTGAGGTCAAGGGTCATACCCCTTGACTCCTTCTGGGACTATGTGGGCATTGAGCACATAGATATAGAGCCTGAGCCCATAAGGCCTGCAAGGTTCGGGATGGTTAAATGAAGGGCAAGCAGCCGAAACAGCCAAGACCGGCAAGCCTGCAGCTTGAGTTCCAGAGGGTTTTTGGAGGGGCTTCAATTCAACCCTCTGTGCTCGTTGCAAGCAGGCAGAAGACGATTTTTGATTTTTGAGTTTTCAATTTCACAAGCTTATAAATATGTATGATTAAATCATACATATTTTAGAATACCTGCCAATATTGCATATAAAAACGCTCAAGGAGAAAGGCAAGTTCCTTTACTCTGTTACCCTAACAGCATTTATCAGCGGCCAATCCTGTCAAATTGTAAGGGTGGATAATTACCATGATGGCAAAAACCATCACATGCATCACTTTAATCCTGACGGCAGCGAAACGAAAAAATACATGTCCATCAAAAATTTTCAGGAAGCGTGCGATTGCATTGCCAAAGATTGGGTGAGATTCGTATTGAATTTCCAGGAGAAAATCAATAAGAGGTGATAAAATGAGAAAAAATGAGAATATGAGTGCTGGCGATACATTGAAGAAATTGGTGGATCTTCCTGAAGAGGTTTTGCCTTCCGGGAAATACCTCCTCCTCCCCATAAACAAATCGGACGAGTGGAGAAAGATATTCACGAAAGAACGTCTGAAGATAATTTCTACCCTGAAAAACGCAAACCCTGTTTCAGAAAGCAAGCTTGCGGAAATATTGGGCAGAAAGAGGGAGAATGTCATGTACGACATAAAAATACTGAAACATTTGGGGGTTGTGAGGACGGAAAAGGAAGATAACAGAGTTATAGTAAGGGTTAACAAGGATATGGTAATCATACCGTTCTAAAAACCGTCAGTTGAATGTAGGCGGTGGAAAATGACAGAAACTGCTTTGGTGCATAATGGGAAGGTGGTCGGCTGCGCTCTGGCAGGCAGCACCCTCGGCGTCCTTGCCGCAGGGCCAGCCGGAGCAGTTGCAGGAGGTTTGCTGGGCGCACTCATAGGCGATGCTATTGCGGAGAGTGG
>CAYUWT010000036.1:0-4494 GCA_964448625.1 uncultured archaeon | reverse complement strand
AATATATACCTAATCTCCAAACAAATTCAAAGCAAGTAGCTGAGTGGGACCGTGGTATAACTTGGCTATTATTCCGGCTTCGGGTGAACCTTTTTCCCGAAGAACTTGATAAAAAGGTTCAATCCAAAAAGAGGTTCAGAAATAGCCGGCGATCTGGGTTCAAATAACCCTTTTTCCAAATGAGCTTGATAAAAAGCGTTAACGGAAAAAGACGGTTGGGAAATCCCAGCGGTCCCATTAACCCTTTTCCCAACAGCCCTTTTGCCTAAGTGTGCTTGAAAAAGCGCTGGCGGAAAAACTTATCAAAAGCGTTAACGGAAAATATGTTATGCAAATAGCAATCAGAGAATTCAGGAAAGATGATGCAGAAGATGTTTGCAGGCTGGTTGCCAAAACCTTCGGCGAATTTGTTGCCCCTGAGTTCGGAAAACACGGAATACAAAAATTTCTCGGGGAGAACACTCCTGAAAAGCAGGTTGAAAGGTCAAAAACAAGGGACGTGTATGTTGCTCTGCTCGGCAAAAGGCTGGCCGGAATGATAGAGGGCAACGGCCATGACAAGATCACAAGGCTTTTCATCGGCAAAAAATATCACGGGAAAGGAATCGGGAAAAGGCTGGTGATGGAAATTGAGAAGTTGTACAGGAAGAAAGGCTCAAAAAGAATAATAGTCTTTTCTTCCATACATGCAATCAGCTTTTACAAAAGACTTGAATACAAAAAATCCACAAGGCTGATTAAAAAAGAAGGATTTGTTTACCAGCCCATGAAAAAGAAATTGAAAAGAGGCTGATGACTGAATAGCTACTCCAAATCCTTCTTGTCCAGCACTATAACCGAGCCCGCCCTCGCATCGCTGTCCTTCTCTGTGCCCACGAGATACTTTACCCCCTTGTTTTTGGCAGCAATGGCCAGCTGCTGGTCAACCAAACCGTCAATGACAATAGAGGCAGGCTGGTTGACTGTGCGCAGCGTGTTGAGCAGCTCGGAAAGCGGGACTTTCCCCAGCAGATCGTTCTTGGAGTCATATATCAACGCTGCCCTCGAGCCCACAATCTCCTCGAGTATGCCCCTGAACCTCTCCTTGGTTTCAGCATCAATCCTTACAGGCCTAGCTTTCTGCTTTCTTGAAGGAACTTGTCTAAAGGCTTCCCTTTCCTCGATGCCACTTTTGGGGGAAACATAGGAATCCATCTTGTGCCCCTTCGTGAATTGTTCAGCGGTTATCCTGCTTCTCAGCGCTTTGAATATCTCCTTCTTTGTCAGCTCCTCCACCTCCTTGCCATCAGGCGCTACCGCCACAAAATCAATCTCAGCCTTGTGCATAATCTCCTTTACTATCAGCTCCCCTCCCCTGTCCCCGTCAACGAACACAGTTGTTGTGCGCTCTTTTATAATCTCAGCTATCTGGTCCGGGACGGAAGTTCCCTCTATTGCCAACGTGTTTGCAACCCCGTTCCTCAGCAGGTTTATCACATCAGCCCTGCCCTCAACGATTATTATATCCGTGCTGTCTTCGAAATCCGGGCCGCAGGGCAGGCCCTGGTATGTGGTAATCTCATCGACCTTGACTGCCTCCTTTATCTGTTCAGTAACTTCGCTGAGCGTAGGCATCGCCTTTGCAATCTGGTTCTTGAGTATGTCTTTCGCGCGGTCTATGATGTACTCCCTCTTGACAGCCCTCACATCCTCAATCTTCAGCAGCTCTATGCCTGCGTCGCAGGGCCCGACACGCTCTATTGTCTCAAGACAGGCTGCAATAAGCGAGGTCTCAGAAGCATCGAGAGAGCTGGGTATGGTAACCTCTCCCTCGCTCTTGCCGCTTACATTCTTTATGTTTACCTCAATCCTTCCTATCCTTCCCGTGGCCTGCAGCTCCCTCAAGTCCAGCTCCTGCCCCAGCAGCCCTTCTGTCTGCCCGAAAATGGCCCCTATCACATCAGGCTTTTCCACTATTCCTTTCGCCTTCATGTATGCGTGTATAACGTATTTTATCGAAGTTGGAGACAGCTTTCCCATGATGACCACCCTTCCCTTTCAACTCTTCCTCTATATATGCAATCTCTTCTATCTTGCCTTTTCCATACTGCCTGAGCTTGTTCCTCAGCCTGCTATCAACAAATAGTTTATACCTTTCGAGGAGCACCCTCAGCTTGCTATAAAGCCTGTTCCCTTCATTATCGTAATCTGTGAGTATGACAATATCTGTTGCGCCGTTTTTGTACAAGGTATATGCGATTGTTGATAGCGGTTTTCCGTTTATTGGAATAGGATTATTTACATTGAGGCTTTTTAAAGCCTTCGCATCCTTCCTGCCTTCCACTATTATGGTTTTCCCCCGCAGCTCCTCCAGCAGCTTTCTGAATCTTTCCTCTCTATCCATTGCCCGTATCCAGCCCTTTCTTTATCAGGCTGAACATGTCCCGCTCGGTTATTATACCCATCAGCCTCCCCTTCTCAACAACCGGTATGCCGCCTATCCTGCGTTTTGCAATGATGGAGGCCGCGTGCCTCACATCCTCCTGCGGGCTTACCGTTATGACATTTTTTATCATTGCCGCCTTCACAGCATTCTCAAAAAGTGCAGCCCTTCTCATATCATGCTCCTCAAGCACATGCAATATATCATGCGGTGTAATTATGCCTTCTAAACCCCTGCCCACGACAGGCAGCCTTCTCGTGCCGCCTTTCACAATAATCCTTGAGGCGTCATAGAGGCTGACATCAGGCCTGATGACCATGGGCCTGTGTGTCATTGCCTCGCTCACCTTTATCCCACGCGGCCTCGCTATCGAAAGGAAGTCAAACTCGGTTATGATGCTATAAAGCCTCCTGTTTTCAAGCACAGGGTAACCGCCCTTCCTATGCATATCGAAAAGCTCCGCAACCTTTCCCAGCCTTTCATCCTTTGAGAACTTATAAACGCTCCTTTCCATCGCTTTTCTTACACTCTCCTTTGCCGGCTCCTTCGTGCGGAGGAAGAAGTTCAGGATATCAACCGCAGTGATAAGGCCGACAAGCCCCCTTGATGAATCAGCAACAGGCAGCCTCCTGAAGCCGCTCTGAAGCATTTTCTCAATCGCCCCATGCACATTCTCATTCTCCCTGGAAAAAACGACCTCATGCGGCGTTATGTGGTGCGCTTTCCTGAACAATATTTTTCCCCCTTCCATACAACCCTCGGCTAATATTTATCTGCCGCGCTTATTTAGCTCAAAGCAGCCTCACAATGTCATTTTCAGTCACTATGCCAACCATATTGCCTTCCTCTACCACCGGCAGGCCTCCCACCCCTTTGTCAAGTATCACCCTTACTGCATGGTACACATCAATATCCGGCTGCACAGTGATAAGCTTTTTCGCCATTATGCTGCCTATCGGGGTCTTCTCCCCCCCCAGCCTGTCCAGCCTTCTCCCTTTCAGGAGGAAATTAATGATATCAAAGGGGGTGATTATCCCTACCAGACGCTTTTGCGAGTCCACGACAGGCAGCCTCCTGAACCCGCCTCTCACCAGTATCTTCGCAGCTTCGGCTATCATATAATGCTGCTTCACTATCACAGGCTTGCTGGTCATTATCTCCTCCACGGTAATGCCCACCGGTCCGGATATCGCTTTTATCATGTCGGCATCAGAGATTATCCCCTCCAGAAAGCCGTTCCTGACAACAGGATATGCCCCTTTCCTGTATTCCTTCATGAGGAACAATGCCTTCCCGACTGTTTCATTGTGCTCTATTGTAAAAACCTTCCTTGTCATTATCGTGCCCACAGGCCTTCTCAAATCCTTGCCCGCTATGAGATATTCCATAATATCCATGCTGGAAACAATTCCCTGCAATCTCCTGTTCTCCGCTATTGGTATGCGCCTGTAGCCGTGGTCAATCATGAACTCGACCATCTCGCCTATCTGCATGTCAGCCTTTGCAGAAACAACATTTCTTGAGGCTATGGTTATGACAGGCGCCTTCATGTCAATGGAAAAAACTGCCCGAACATTAATGTTCGGGGAATTGGAGCTTATCATTGATTATAAATTTGAAGCAGTGCGTAATAAAGGTGTTTGGCTGGTTGGAATTCAGGAAATTTAATAGACGCAATCGCCTTTTCTTGCAATTCGTACAAGAGAGTCAGAACTTCCAATTCTTAAAACATAAACACCGATCATCTCACAATGAGAAACAGAGATACCTTGATATCCTCCTTCCTTAATTTCGAAGTGATATTTGTCTCTTTCTTCATCACCGGACTTATCATAAGTCACAAATGAAGCAGTTTTTTCTAGGAAGTCTGGTTTAATGCCTATCAATTCTATATAATTCATTCAATTTGAGATTAACCCCGTAGCATTTACCCTAACATTCATCAATTGGTTTACGATTGCCAATTTGAAGAAACAATAAAGGGCCAACAACGATTAATAAAACAACTACAATCGATGGGCTGTGGGACATAATTAACCGATCACGCCATTAACATCAAGTTGTGCCAAACA
>CAYUWT010000035.1:0-7832 GCA_964448625.1 uncultured archaeon | reverse complement strand
TTGATCTTTGCTGTATTTTCAAGGGCTGCCATTTTCCCGAGGTCTGCTTTCCTGTCGGCCCTGACAAGCACAAGAATGAAGTTCCCTGAATCCGTTTTGCACACAAGGGCCTTGACTCCGGTTTTGAGCTCAACCCTCCTGGCAGCAGCAGCCTGCCCGCTTGTATATGCTGCCCTGTGCCTGTATTCCGTGTATTCAACCCCCTTCTGCTCAAACAGCTCCTTAATCCTATGGTAAACAAGGTTCATTAAAGCACCCCAGCCATATATTTAATATGGTCAGGGTTATATCATTCGACCTTGTGGGCACGCTTTTTGACAATGGTTTCGATTTCCACCTGTGGCACCGCGAGATACCGCGCCTGTATGCAAAGAGATACAATTTGACCTTCGTGGAGGCAAAAAGGCGCGTGATGGAAGAATACAAAAAATTCGAAAGGAAGAAAGTTTACACTGATGTAGAGTTTTGGTTCAGGCATTTCGATCTCCATAACTGGCTGACAACGCTCAACGACCTCCGCCATTTCATAAAGCCGTATGAGGATGTGCTGCCGGTATTGAAGAAGCTCAGAAACGATTACAGGCTTGTCGCTGTCACGCAGGCCACGAGGCCCATAATAGAGCTCAAGTTTGCGGCAAGCGGCCTGGGGAAATATTTTGAGAGATCTTTTTCAACGCCAAGCGACTTCAGCACATTCCACAAGAGCGGCGTAGTTTACAAAAGGGTTGCAGCCGAGCTTGGGGTAAGGCCCAGGGATATCGTGCACATAGGGGACGATATGCACTATGATTACCATTTCCCGAGGAAAGCCGGGCTGCATGCATACTTCCTTAACAGGGCCGGGCACAAGGTGAGAGGGAAATATGTGGTGAAGGATATGAATGAGTTTTTGGAGAAGCTGGAGCTTCACCACTCCGGAAGGAGATCACAAGGAAATTGAATGCCTTTTCCCTGCCTTTTCCTTCGCAGCCTTTATCGTGCCGCTCACTACCAGCGTTTGAAAAACCACCCTCTCATCACCTATCTGGGTTATAAGCGCAAGGGCCATCTTTATGCTGTCCACAAAACGGTGGCTGCAGGCTATTATTCCAGCCAGCTGCCTCTCGCTCCACAGGTTCCTTATCAGTCTTGCTTCGCTTTCTGCAAGCTCTTTCATGCCCATCCAGTTCTTCATGGAATCGAAAACCGCGTTCTTCACATTGTAAAACGGGATTCTTGAAGCGGAATGGATGCGGAAGACTATGTAGCGCTTCCTGGATTTTCCCGAGGGTTTGGCTCTCAGCTTCATAAAGACTCCCCGCACATTCAACTTCCTACACAATTGCCTTACCAGCCAATAATTAAGTAACGCAGCAAATAATTAATAGGATGGGCTTCCAGATAAGGGTCGAATACCTGCAGATTGTTCATTACTACTATTTTTTCGCAGGGGTGTTAAGCCTGCTTGCAGTGTTCCTGACATGGGCCTCTCTTCCAATCTACGGTATTGCCTTCATAATGCTGAATTTTCTCCATTTTGCCCTCAGCTTTTATGTAAGCTGGGTCATACTCGCGAGGCTGAAGCGCTACATAATAATCGATATGAAGCGCTATACTGCGGAGCACATAGCCGTGACCGTTTTCACGATGGGGCTTGCTGCCTTCATGTTCTCCTTCGTAAACAGGGCGGCTTTTATCAACTACATACTGTCCATAGATATCTTTGTCTTTGTTCTCGGTGCCTCATGGTACCTGCTTTCCCGTACCAAAACCGTGCGCAAAACCTTTAGCCTGCACCTGCCTGCAAACCTGCAAAAGGCAAAAAGGGAGGCTATATCTCTCGGGGACAAATATGGGTTCGAAATACCGGCTGAGTTCGAGGCCTACAAGCCCGGAGAGGATCAGGAGATTGATTCCATATTGAGACTCATGGTCTCTCCTGAAGGGAGGGCAAAGCTTTTCTGGGTTGCCAGGGAGCTTTACATAACAATATACAGCAAGAAAAGGCGGCAGGTTGAGAAATGGCTCTCCTCGGGAGAGTATAGCGGGAAGGAGATGGCGGAATTTGAGAAAATAAGGAAGAAATATGAGGGGCTTGAGGAAGAGGCCGGAAGGAAAGAGCCGGATTGATTTTTAAAAACCCTCCTGCAATCTTTGTTATGCTCGGGGTGAGGGACAAGGTGGTGCTTATTGCATGCAACGGACAGCTCGGTAAAGCGCTGGGGTTTGTTTTTGCGCAAAACCGCGCACACACATATCTTGCAGGCAGGGATAAGAAGGAGCTTGAGAGCATGCTTGAGCTTATAAAAGAAAAGAACTACACAGCAACCCCTGTAGAGGCTGACATGTCGGATGGGAAAGGGGTGAAGAAGGCTATAGGGTTAATAAGCGAGAGGCACAGCCAGATTGATGTGCTGGCTTTTGCTTTCGGGGAAGAAGCCGGGCAGAGTAATCTGGAAACGGCAGCAAGGGAAGCGCTGCCCCTGCTGAAGAGGGCAAGGGCGGCAAGCATAATAAGCATATGCGCGCATGGCAATGCAGAGCAGGCTGCTGAGGCAACGGAAAGGCTTGCAAAAGAGCTCATTCAATACGGCATAAGGGCAAACTGCCTGTACTACCGCGAGATGGGGATGGAGTTCAACCCGGACAACCACATACTTGCGGGGAGAACGCTGGGGGAGAGCAAAACCAACCCGCTGGATGTGGCAAACCTTGCGCTCTTCCTTGCAATGGATGACTCGTTCTGGATAAACGGGCAGAGTATTGCTGTTGATGGCGGCATGGGGCTGGTAAAAGAATAAAAACAGTCACTTCACAAACTCTACGTTCTCAAGCCCCTCAAACTGCCTGTCTCCCGTGAGGAGCCTGACCCCTGCTTTTAATGAAATGATGTATCCTATAGAATCTGTCATTGAGATATTTGCGTGTTTTCTGGAAAGCTTGAAAATACATGCCTGCTTTATTGTATCCTCATCAAAATCCGTCGCTAATTCATAATATTTTGTGATAAATTTATTCGCTGCCTCTGTTTCGGCCTGCCTTAGAAGCGCATAATAAACCTCGAATATGTTGAGCTTGGTTGTGATTATACCGCAGAGTTGATATCTTCTGTAGTTCTCATTCCCTCTGAGAATTTCCATAAATGCATAAGAGTCAAAGAAAAAGACATCATTCATCGTAAAGCTCACTTCGCAGTTCGTCCTTTATCTCTTGGCTGCTTTTCTTCAATCTGTTGCCTAACATGCCGAAGGTCTCTTTAAGTGCATTTGTTCTCTTAACAATCAGTATATCAATAGCCTGGTTTTCCTTTATATGCTCCTTCTCTGCTATATTCCTCGGTATTATAACGCCTATCGAATTTCCCCATCTTCTGGTTTTTGCTCTTATTGCTTGCATAATTATACATTGTATAATCTGTTTATAAGCTTTTTTCTTACTGCTTTAAAGCATATATTCCGTCCGCGCACAATAATCCTAATGGTGAAGGAAGTTGTTGTCCTCAGCCTCGGAGGCAGCCTTGTTTCAACAGCAGGCGGGATTGATGCTGGTTTTTTGGGGGAATTCAGGGATTTTGTCTTGAAGGGCTGCGAGAGGAGGAGATTCATAATTGTTGTAGGGGGAGGTAAGGTAGCAAGGGACTATCAGGCTGCTGAGAAAATAACAAAGCTTGGCGATGGAGAGAAGGACTGGATTGGGATATATGCAACGTGGCTCAATGCTGAGCTTGTGAGGGCCCTTTTTGGGAAACAGGCCCATAAGAAAATAGGCAGCGACCCGGATGAAAAGCTGGATTTTAAGGAGGATATTCTGGTTGCAGGGGGCTGGGAGCCGGGATTCAGCACGGATTACGATTCTGTGCTGTGGGCCAAGAGGTTTGGGGCAAAGAGGCTGGTGAACATGAGCGACGTGGATTATGTTTATGATAAAGACCCGAAAAAACACAGCGATTCAAAGCCCATTGAAAAGATAAGCTGGAAGGAGTTCAGGAAAATTGTGGGGAATGAATGGAAGCCGGGGAGCAGACTGCCCTTCGACCCTGTTGCCGCGAGGGAGGCGGAAAGGCTTGGGATGAAGGTTATGGTGCTGAACGGAAGGGATTTGGGGAATGTGGGAAAATGCATTGACGGGAAATCGTTTAAGGGCACTGTAGTTTCTTAGGATTCTGCAGCTGCATCCCGGCTATAGGGTAATCCGCGCCCTGTATATGCTCACCATGCCATTCGCGCCCTGCTGCCCGTTGGTCTGGGGGCTTGTGCAGCAAGGGGGCTGAGGCTCGCCGATTCCATAAACAACCAGCACGCTTCTCCATCCATGGCCGCTCACATTAATGCTGCGAGGACGAGGTAAACCATATATGCATGCCTCAGCGGGAGAATATGCCACCCTTTTCTGAGGTTCATTATCGAGAGTACTATATTGAGAAAAACAAAAGGCAGAAGGATAGGATTCTTTATAAAAATGATAAGCTCCGAATATCGGTCGCATGCCAAATCTGTAACCAAGCCTTGCCTGCTTTCCATTTTATGCTCCCTAGCTATAAAACCGTCGTAGGAATCGAGGAAAAGCGCAAAAAATATTATCGCTGCCTGGTAAAGGGGGTTGTTTGTGAAGAGAATTGGAAATGTGGACAACAGCGAAAGATAGGATATATAGCTGGGATTAACCTTTACTGCAAAGGGCATGAGGGAATCCCTTATTGAATAACCGATTTTGCGAAGCTCCATATTTCACCTCCGTAAAATGCAAGCCCTGCTCCCCACAGGAATATGCCTATGATTATCTTGGCCTTAATCGGCCAGTTGAAGTCAACCCTTTCCGTTGCGAAGGGCCTGAAGGGCCCTGTCTCCCCTGTTATAAAGTCGAGCAGCATGTGTGTCAGCATTCCAAAAGTCAGGGAGGTCAAAAAAGGGTAGAATATTGAGAGAGAGGCGCTGGCTAAAAGAAGGATGGCCCCGAATGGCAGCTCCCCCAGAGCGGTGTGGCTGCCTGCTCCCCTGAACCGCTTTTTCGGGTATGTGTATATTTTGTCAATGTCAGGAATAACAGCCCCTATAAACAGCCATATGTCAAACCGCTGGTAGAGGAGGAGCGCGAAAAAAAGGTGGGAAATGAGGTCCATTGTTAATGTTGGCGGGAAGTTAATTAATCGTTTTTTTCCTCCACCGGAAGAAGCAGCGCTTGCACGCAAGAATGAGGAAAGCAAGAATCATTAGAATCCAGTAATGCAGAAGTATTCCGAGCAGGCTGGAAACCAAGGCAAGGAAGGCTCCTATGATCCCCGAGAGTATGACTGTGCCGAAATAAAAATACTCATCAAACGGTATGCAGCACTCGAAGGTTACGAACACCGCAAGTATGAATGAGGCCAGCTGCATGGGCGGGTGGGGGAAAAGGAAGGCGGCAATGAACAGCGAGCCTGCAATAAAACCTTTTGCAGCCACGCCCCTGCTTGTCATAGGGTAGTCGTACTCGTGCCTTGCCATGTAAAAATCTTGCACAGTTTGTATTAAAAACTGCCTAAGTTATTTCCTGAACCTTAAGGTTCAGGTGGTCAGCTACCCTACGGTCTCGAGCCTCTCCGCCTGGTCTGTCTTAAGGCTGAACTCCTTCTTTATCTCGTCCATGAAACCCATCACCATGCTGCGGCACTTGAAAAGATACTCGCGCTTCAGCTTGTTGTAGAAAATGTAAGTGTAGAAGTACCATATCGGCTTGAGGAATACGCCCCAGCCTGTGAACTCCGTTATGAGGCTTGCCTCAATCTCGAAGGCGAACCACCCCTCCTTGGTGGTCTTGAACTCCTCCCCGTTGACCTTCATCTCAACATGCATGCGCGACCATCTCGAGAACTCCCTCACAACCCACCAGCGGAGGAAGAAGAAAGCCGGCTCTCCTGCATCATCATAGTTTATCCTGTAGTTCGAGAACTGCCCGGGTTTCAGGTGGAAGTATGGCCTTATCTTGCTTGTGACAGCTTTGAGAAGCCTGAAGGGGTTCTTGCCGTTGTAGTTGAGTATTATATAGCGCCGTGGGTATAGGCAGTCGTCCACAATCTCTATCTTGCCCATCTCTCAACCCTCCTGCCCCTGCTGGAGCCTGTGCAGGAATTCCTTGACCTGGGAATCGAAGTAAATCATCGTGTGCCTGCATTCCTCTGCGAACTCCTCCCTCTTCTGCCTGTAGAACACGCGGTGCCAGAATGTCCTCAGCATCTCATAAAACAGGCTGCGCTGCCACACAGTATCCTGCGGGTATTCGCTTCTCAGCCAGCCCTTGATTCTTACAAGCACTGTCCCTTCCTCGTCAGTCCCCGAACCGTGGAGGTCAACCCTCACATATATGTAAGTGAAAACGTCTATGTCCTTGTGGACCCACCACCTCACATGGAACTTGTCCTGCCCCTTCTCCTTGGACCAGTTGAAGAATGACTCCTGTATCTCGCTTTCCGGGACATTCCATGCGCCCCTCAGCATTTCGTATATCTTGCGGTACACCTTGGTTATCCTCGGTACCCTCATCTTCACTTCAATGGTTCCCGGCTCCTCCTCGAAGCAGCGGTCCTCCAAAATAAGCTTGGTTCGGGCAAAGACCATAGGCCACCAACTTCCCGCACATTAATGTGCGGGTAATTTAATTATGGCCTAGGCTGAATAAAAGGTTAAAAGCAATTTGGTTCGGATAGTTTTTAATCCGGGAAGCCCAATATCTATTATGGCCTTCGGAATCCTTGGCACGATATTCGGCATACTACTTGTGATAATCGGAATCTACATGGTTTTCTTCCTGCCTTTAAGCGTTTCCCATCAGGGAGCTGGCTTCGGCTATGTGGGCATAGTGACAGGGGTTGTCTTCATAATAATAGGGCTGCTGCTTTTCTTCATTCCATAAAAATTTTAAAGGTTCAGGCAGTCAATTTCCCGACCTTCAAGCTCGTTTTGTAGTCGGGTAGTTTTTAAGAGGGTTCAACCAAACTAATTATCATGGGATGGCTGCAGCCTGTGGTTGCGCTGAAAATCGTAACTGATGACCTGCGCAAGAGGCCGATTTCTCTCGAGGAGGCGGAGCATGAAGGGATGGCCGGAAGATTTATCTGTTTAAGCCCTTTCGAGACAGAGACATTTTTGGACTGGACAAACCTGCGGGGAAGCGGGCCCAACATATGGCTGTCCTTCGTTTACAGGATGCACAAGTGGGACTACAGGATAAAGAAGGTGGATGAGTTCATGGAAGTAACTCCTACTTTTGAATATTACAAGCTGACAATAGAGGAGAAGCACAAGCTGGAGCAGGCCATAAAGCAGGGCTTAACCAGTGTGGCACAGTCTGTTGCGGATTATGACCTGATGGCGCATGATGTGAGGAGGTATGAGGAGATACTGGACTATTTTGAGAGGGCCTACAAGAACAGCGATGACCATATACTCCGCAGCATGTTCGTGGACAGGGTGGATGCATATACAGGAGAGGGTTACAGCCTCGTTACCATGGCCAAGAGGTGGCCCACAATAATCACCGATTTCATAAGGATGAAGAGCGAGTGGAATGAGAAGGGCACGCAGGAAGAGCAGTTGAAGAAGATAAGGGAGGGGCTGGATGTGAGCATGGCAGAAGCGACTGTTTTGAGGTCAAAGGACATACTGTTCATGGAGTGGAAGAAGCTGTTCTTCCCTGTTGTCAAAGACAGGTATGCAAGGGTGAAGGCCATTGCGGATGCAAGAAAAGAGTCCATAGACCAGTACAAGGAGTGGCTTAAGCCGTATATTGCAAGGTTCAGGATGATGCGGGAAACCCTTTCAAATGACCCGACAGCCCATCTGCATGACCCCTTCCTTACCCCCGGCCTTGGCATAGCG